>CBDUCT010000323.1:0-4658 GCA_965365715.1 uncultured Cyclobacteriaceae bacterium
GTCGGTTATTACACAAGTGTTACGCAATGGAGTAAAGGTGAATACCCCGACGCAAACAACACTCAAGATGACCTAAGTATTATTCAGAATAAATTAACCTATCGAAATGATGATCATGGTAATGATACTGGTTCAGCCACCGCTTTGTTAGTGGATAGTGAAGGGTTCATTGCAAGCAGCAACCCTGAGTTTGATCCATTGAATGTCCGAACAGATAACAAAGGGACAATTGAAACCGTTACCGATAGCGATGTTTTCCAATAAACTGGGATTAGCCTCACCTTCTGTTTTTATTATGATCTTTTTTATTCCGTTATGAGGTTTATCGATAAGAACTGGTAGTTTTAAACTGTTGGTATTAACCTCCTTTACCTCCATCAAGGAATTATCGAGCAAAATCAAGTCGTCCAGCAATAAACCACCATTTTCCGGGCTCGAATATCTAATTCTGAATTTGAATACCTCTGTTTGAGGAAAAGATATATAAACAGCATCAGACAATCTATCGGTAGTAAATACAGAGTCTTCACTATACATTTCGTGCCACTTATTTTCCAAAAATGCTTCAATGATGAAATAAAATGGGATTTCTGAACTTAATTTCTGACCCCGGAAGGAAATATACTGAATTGGGATATCACCATCTAAAAGGCTGAATTCCAATATATGATCATCTCCCCCGGTTATATACAGACATTGTGATTGAATCCTCCCTCCTTTCCCTAAGATCCGGTCTTCGCCATTATTGGATTTCAATATGACTTTACCCAGATCTAAAATACTGAAAGAGCCTGTTGGCTGATTCTCAAAATCAATGTTAGCTAGCACAGGCTTTCTACTTGACACCTCAGCATATATTTGAGGATTTGCCACTATTATCAGAATTATAGCAAAGAAGAATCCTGGTTTTATCATTATATTTCTCAAACTCTACTCAGGTTTTGATCTTAAAGAATATAAATTTGGTAATTACTAAAATACTTTGGAAACTTATAAGTAATACAATTTGCCTAAAGATTTCAAATTTATTTGCATAGTAAGATTCAATATACTTTATTTGGTCCTTCAGTGATAATAGACTGATTCCTCTTAACAGCACATTCAATGGTACAAAAGAGAAACAAATTTTCCTCTAGGTTTGGATTTATAGCTGCTGCGGCAGGCAGTGCAGTTGGTTTGGGGAATATATGGAAATTTCCTTTTGAAGTAGGGAAAGGTGGTGGTGCAGCATTTCTGATCATTTACCTGATTTTTTGTTTTGTATTGTGCTATCCACTATTAATCACCGAAATTGCTATTGGACGAAGGTCACGGAAAAACCCTGTTGGTTCATTTAGTGCGATGAAGCACCCCAACTGGACTTTCATTGGGTATTTAAGTGTGCTATGTGGTGTGCTGATTTTATCCTTCTACAATGTAGTTGCAGGCTGGGTCTTTGGATATTTTGTTGAAATCCTGCTGGGAAACTTTGATATAGGCAAAAACTTCGAAAGTTTTATAACAGACATCAGCGAAGTTGGGGGATATTCACTACTTTTCATGGTAGTGACTGCCTTCATAGTTTCAAAAGGTATCACAAACGGAATTGAGCGTGCCAGCAAGATTCTAATGCCGGTATTGGTCACAATCATGGTATTTCTTTCTATTTATGCCTTAACCCTGGATAACGCTATAGAAGGTGTGAAGTTTTACCTGGTTCCTGACATTTCAAAATTGAACATCGAAGTCATTTACAGGGCATTAGGACAATCCTTTTTCTCCTTATCATTAGGAATGGGTGCTTTGATAACATATGGTAGTTACCTCAAGAAACAGGAAGATATCATCAGTTCCGGTGCGATTGTTACCCTTTCAGATGTTGGAATAGCCTTTCTTGCAGGGATGATGATATTTCCAATTGTATTTTCACAAGGATTGGACACTGATGGTGGAACTGGCTTGATATTCGTTTCACTACCGGGAGTATTTGAAAATATGGGGCCGGTCCTGGGTATAATTATTGGATCGCTGTTCTTCCTTCTGCTATCCTTTGCTGCTCTAACTTCCACGATCTCATTGATGGAGCTTCCGGTATCATATCTCGTAGACCAGAAAAAGGTAAAGCGTGAAAAAGCCGTATGGATCTCCGCCGGCGTGATATTCCTGATTGGTATTCCTTCCCTTATCGGGAATGGATATTCTGAATTTTTCTCCAATTTTATTACTTACTTCGGAGCTGACAAGGCAACAGATTTCATGACTTTTATAACTGATCTGGCACTTAATACATTTTTACCAATTGGAGGTTTCTTTATTTCCATTTTTGCGGTATATGTCTGGAAACGCCGTAAGTTGTTCAGGGAATTATCCTATGGAAATCAAAAATTCCTGAAATCCTGGATTGCAAAGTATGTTGGTTTTTGCCTTCAGTACATAGCACCGGTTGTACTGGGGATAGTCTTTGTTATTACGGTTCTGGAAGTATTTTTTGGAGTTCATCTATTCAATTAGAAGTTTTTTTTGATTGTAGAAATTAAGTTGTAGATTAATTTTTATATTAAATTCACATCAATATTTTTTAATCCATAAAACATAAAAAATTATGACAAAATTTTTCAAAACTAGTTATCTGTTGATAATCCTGGCCGGCTTAATCTGGGCGGGATGCGCTGGAACCAAAGCAAGCAAAGAGGATGCTTATCTGGGTGATTGGGAATACCTTGTGGAAGGAACACCTAATGGGGATGTTACAGGTGTAATGAATATATCGAAAGAAGGTGATGCATTTGTTGGCAAGCTGATGTCAGATATGGGAGAGATCGGATTAAATGATCTCGCAATTGTTGAGAACAAACTTTCAGCGAATTTCGATATCCAGGGTATGACATTGGATATGGATGGCACTTTTGACGGACCAAAGTTCACAGGTACTATTGGGGTGGATTATAATACCTTCCCGATGACCGCTACAAAAAAATAAACCGAAAGGGGGCTGTCTCTTAGGCAGCCTCTATTTTAATTGCATTAGTTTAATTAACTGGACCCTCCTTTTGATACCCATTTTAAGATAAATTCTATGGGTATGGTCCTTAACTGTTTGTAAGGATATAAACAAAGCATCAGCTATTTCCTGATTGCTTTTGCCTGAACAAACTTCCTTAATTATTTCCCTTTCCCTCTGGGTTATCCCATACCGTGCGATCAGGCTTTCAAAAGATGATACTTCTTCTCTATTCATAACAATAAACTGCTCTTTTTGGCTGTAGAAATAAACCAAAGGGATCACCACAGCAAGAAAAAATAATAATATGAAGACGGGTATAGCTGCCGGGATGAGATAATAAATGTAGGCTGCCATTATTTTTAAAATTAGAAATACAGCAGTCAGCATTACATAATTCCTGACAGGCATATCTTTCATAGCCTTGATTCTAAAGGATTTATTTATTAAGGAAATCAATCCCCAAGCAGTCAATGAGATGTCAAGGGTTAGATAAACGTAAATTATTCCTATTCCTGGGATAGTTGTAACCTCATCACTTTTTTGAGCTATTGACCATCCCAGCGCAATAAAAAAGAACAGAAGAAAGAAGAAATACGATACTGAAGCCGTTCTTCCAACCTTTGAGCCGGATAATTCATAGCAGAACCTTAGATACATATACCAACCCATAATAAGAAAGGGAAATCCCAGAAAAGGTATTGCGTAAGAAATCATAATCTGAAGATTTTCAAACAGGGTTACTTCTGTCAATATAATCTTTATAAAAATTAATCCCCATATTCCGTATACTCCAAATGCACACATCAGTATCACATAATAAAACAAGGATTCTACGAAATTTACAGGATATGATTTTCTCAAATAATTAGCAATCAAAATGGCCCCTGTGGCGGCTCCCAGGGTGATAAGTAAGAGAGAAAAATATATCAGATTTGTGGCCATATTAATATGAAATCAAATGTAAGTAATTTACAGATCGCAATCACCCTACCAAAGTATTGAATTTCAAAACACGACTTTAGTTTGCTGGATTATCCGGTTTTAGCCCGTATAATTGAATAAACAAAATAATAAAATTATGATTAATCAAGATCCTCAAAAACCATATGTGCCTGATTCCAGCATTAATACATCCTTTAGTTTCGGATGGCGACAAATGTGGAAATATTTCCTTTATTTATTTCTCGTTTCTATAATTATAACTGTATTACACGTTCCTATCAGCATTGCTGACAGCTTCAAAGACGACATCACTCCGGGAATTGTCATCCTCCAGGTAATAGCCTTTTTCTACTGGATTTTACTATTCCCTGTATTTTCGTATGGGGTGGACTGGATATATTTAAAGGCTATCCGTGATCAGGAGATAGACATTAAAGAAATGTTTATCGGGTTCAACAATTACGTTAATATTATTCTTGCTCACCTCCTGGCGACAGCTATTATCGGAATCGGATTTGTATTTCTGATAATACCCGGGATCATTTTTGCATGCCGGCTCGTGTTTGTTCCTTTTATCGTAATGGACAGAAACATGGACGCAGTTAAGGCTGTAGAAAAAAGTTGGCAAATGACCGCCGGCCATGGCTGGAAGATCTTTGGCATGGGTGTAATATCCTTTTTAATCATCATACTGGGACTTATTATGCTTATTGTAGGTGTATTTCCAGCGGCC
>CBDUCT010000324.1:0-4621 GCA_965365715.1 uncultured Cyclobacteriaceae bacterium
CATCATATCGGCTACCAGCTCAACAATATCATCCTGATGTACAGTAAAGAGGTCAGTATCCATGAATTCTTCGACGATGAGGTGGGTAGGCCTCCAATCCCCGATATCGTCAATTCCAGCAAGGTCCCATGTATGTACAGGTTTTTCTTCTTTCTGGTTCCTCACCATGGCAGAAGTTATGGCAATAGAGATTTCCTCACGGTTCGCCTCCTTTGATAGTTTAGAGAATGAATTGAGTATCCATGTTGATCCGTTCTGTCGCGACTCATTCCGCTCCTCTATTACCGATAAATATTTATCAATATCTTTTTTGTCAATATTTTGATCTTTCAGGCCTTGTCTGGCCAGTGGCAGCAATTCCTTTTTAATCAGCTCGGCTACTGATATTTTTAAGTCATTGATCCATGAAAGTTCCGTTTCCATACCTTCCCTGGCAGCAGCAAAGAAATTGGATTTAGCATCATCGAAATCCATCAATTTGGTTATGTCTTTATACTCTCTTCCAAATCCAACCATAAGACCAAGCCAGAAAGCCGCATTGGCCACTTCATCAACAACCGTAGGGCCGGCAGGTAAAGCCCGGTTTTCAATCCTCAGATGAGGTTTACCATCATCTCCTATTCCGTAACATGGCCTGTTCCATCGATAAACGGTAGAATTATGTATGGTAAGGGCTCTTAATTTGGGGATCTCGCCATTGTCGAGGGATACCATGGCATCATCTTCCTGTCCGGTCATCAGCATTATGCGGAAGCGCATGATGTCTTCCTTATACAGGTTCAATATGGATTTCTCCAACCATTTAGTCCCGAAGATCACGCGCGGACTACGGTCACGCAGATGTTCACCGGTCACTCGTGTATCGATTGATTGCTGAAAGAGCGCTACTCTTGTTTCCCGCCAGAGTCTTTTTCCAAACAACATTGGGGAGTTGGAAGCCAGGGCCAATACAGGGGCTGTCAACACCTGGGCATTGTTGTATTGTTCCACAAAATCATTCGGGTTGACCTGCAGGTGGACCTGAAAGCTCGTATTGCAAGCTTCAAGCATTGCAGAGTCATGTTTGATGAGCAGTTCATCGATCCCTCTTACCCTAAGCTCATATACCTTACCCCTTAGGCGATTCAGTGCAGTAATAAGCACATTATACCGTTTCAAAGGTGTCAGGTTATCAAGGCCAAGGTCGAATTTCCTGATCGTTGGCAGGATCCCTGTTATAGCATAGTCAACACCTCGCCGGGCTGATTCATTTCCAAGCTCTTCCAGTAAATGAAGGATTTCTGATTCCAGTTTTGAAAAACAATTCTTTTCAAAAAAATGTGGGGTCAGGTTGGCTTCAATATTGAATTTTGCAAGTTCTGTGGTGAAGAAATCCTTATTCAGGTTATCGAGAATCTCCATCACCTGAGGCGCTGGTTTAAAATGCTCATCGATCAGGCAGATTTCCTGTTCAGCACCGATCTTCACCTTACTTTCCTCAAAATACCCCTCGTTCAACATCCGGTCGAGCGCCTTTACATCCTGAAGCAATAACCTGGTAAATTCATTCAGGTCTTTTTGTTTTACTACAGATTTTACATTTATTTCGCCCATAACCCAATGGTTAGTTTCGAGTATGCATGATTTTTGCTGTCAAATAATTATAAACAGAGATCAATATTACTGATTTTAATAGAGAAATTCACGTTGATGGCACTTATGCTTACTAAATTTAACTATTTAATTCATAATTTAATAACTTAGGAATTAGCTGAAATTAAAGATTTGAGAAAATTGAGATCATCACTGCTAATTATCTTACTTAGTCTGTATGCGATAGGACTTTATTCACAGGAGGAGCAGACCCTTTATTTTAAAGATAGTACCATGGTGGGCAAAGGCGTGGTAGTCAATCAAAAAAAGGAAGGGAAATGGGTAATATATAACAGAAACACCAAACTGACTGAAATTGGAAATTTTACGAATAATCAAAGGGATGGTGTATGGGAACTATTTACCCCAAGCCAGGTGAAACTTCTGGAGCTTGAGTACGAGAATGGCCATGTTAATGGAATGTATAAACAGTATTATTCTGACGGGAGCCTTTATATTTCCGGGTTCATAGAGTCTGACAGCATTAAGACCGGAAGGTGGGAGGAAAGATATAATAATGGTGTCTTGAAAAGTGAAGGTTACTATGAGAACAACATGAAGAATGGTTCCTGGAATTACTATAAGGATACTTCTCTACCCTTTTTAGAATCGGAATATGTCAATGACACATTGAACGGGCCCTATAAGGAATATGATATTTTTGGTGATCTGACTTCCGAGGGTGAATATAAAAATGGAAAACGGCATGGGCAATGGAAAGAGTATAATGCTTTTGGGTATGTAAGCAAATCCTCAGAATACCTTGAGGGTGAACTGAATGGTGCAGTTACTGAGTTTTACGAAAACGGCCAGCGAAAATCTGAGAAACAATATCTTGAGGGCCTCCCGCAGAAAAAGTGGGTTTATTTTTATCCAAACGGCAGGAAGAGAAATGAAATGACGTTCGAGGACGGGTTCCGTAATGGAGAGTACCTGGAATTTCACGACAACGGGAAGCTTAGTGTAATCGGTAAATACGTTCTGGATAAAAAGGTTGGTATCTGGTATAATTATTTTAATACCGGGATTCTGTTTGCTACCGGGCCTTATCTTGATGACAAGAAAGAGGGTTTATGGAAATATTTCAATGAATATGGTTTTCTCATTTCTGAAGGGAACTTCGAGAATGGATTGGAATCCGGCCAGTGGTTCTTCTATCATGACAATGACAGTATTGAATCTATCGGCACCTATGTGGAGGGTAAGGAAAACGGTTTATGGGGTATTTTCTGGGAAGACGGAACACAAAAGCAGGAAGAATTCTGGAAAAATGGCCGCCTGCTAATTATTACAGACGTGTATTTTAAAGACGATACACTGACGGCAGGCAATCTTATTAATGGAAACGGAACCCGTATAGACTATTATTCCAATAAGGTCATTCAGGAAAAGGTGGATTATGTGGGTGGCAAGATGAACGGGAACTGGGAGTTTTATGATGAAGAAGGGAATATATCTTTCCGGGGTCAGGTGACAGACAATGTCCGGCATGGTGAATGGACTTTTTACCACCCTAGTGGTGAGATAGAATCCAAAGGCCGTTATAAAAACGGTGAAATGGATGGGGAATGGCAGTTTTTCAATAAAAGGGGAAAGCTTAGAGAGACGATAGATTATACGATTGAAGAAGAAGATGCAGAAGCCGATGATGAGGATGAGGGTGAAGATAATGAAAAAGAAGGCAGCACGGGAGACGGTGCTGAAGGCAGTACTCCCGTGGAGGACAATGAAGGTAATTAACCGGCACCTCATACCGAATAATTCGTTTGTTTAGGACATGTTCATTAAATGTGTCATTTACTCACCCGACAAAGATCGTTGAACACGCTCCATGCTGATCACCGTAGAGATGTTTTTTTACGATGATTCAGACGAGTTTCAACGACGATTCAAGCCTATTTCGATGACGATTAAGGTGTTTTTTAACACCGATTCAGACCATTTTCGACGTCGGTTCAGACCTTTTTTAAATCAACTCATGCCGAAAAATTCCCCATTCTGCATATTTTTTTTGATCATAGGGGTTAAAAGGCAAATCTTTGATCTGACATTAAAAAATCAAATCAGTTATAATGAAAACATTTTTTAACCACAGCTGGCGGATTATCATTGCCACTATTTTATTGTTTTTTATATGGGGTATCAGCATGTCGATCAGCGAATCGATCATTCCATCCGGATTAAAAATGCCTGATGCTCCTGAAGCATTATCAGCAGCCATGCTGTTGGTAGTATGTTTTTTACATGTTCTAGTATTGTACATTTTCGTTTGTAATTCCCGATGGCGTGGTTTAAACCTGACCATTACGATATTTTTCCTGGTGTTTATTATTCAGTTCTTTTTAAGCATAATCGAAGCGATTTGGTTCAACAATGCATTAAATATGCCAGTCAGTGGTCAAAAGTTCCTTCTGCTATCGGGATTTATCCTTTCACTGACATTTTCACCCTTATTTGTCTGGATCAGTGGTAAGATGAAACCGAAGGGAGATAATCTAACCCCCGGAATAAACTGGCTAGAATTATTATCCCTGGAGTCAGGCATTAAAATAATCGTATTGATCGTCTTTGTATATCCCATGTTATACAATCTGGCCGGTTATTTTATAGCCTGGCAATTCGAGTCAGTGAGGTTGTTTTATACTGATTCAACAGATATAGAACCATTTGGTGCGATGCTCCTTGAGAATTTCAGGTCGGGATTATATTTTTTCCAGATCCCGAGGGGATTGATCTGGGTACTTCTGGCCTTACCGGTATATTATTCGGTTGAGGGAAGTTTTATAAGAAGAGGTGTAATCATCGGGTTACTCTTCGCGACATTGATGAATGCCCAGCATCTTTTACCCAATCCATATTTCCCTGTTGTGGTTTCCATTGCCCACTTTATCGAAACCTACATATCCAATTTCATCTGGGGATTCAGCATTGCCTGGTTATTGAACTGGCATCCTAAAAAAAGGATTTCAACGGCTGTTTAAATTAATCC
>CBDUCT010000325.1:0-4613 GCA_965365715.1 uncultured Cyclobacteriaceae bacterium
ATTTTGGCATCCAATGGATACCCTTTGTATATTAGAGAAAAAATCTCTATGAAACTTAAATTTATATATTTAGCGCTTGCGGTCATCGGGCTGATTCTGCCACTTTATCAATTCATGAAATTTCTGATGAAATATGGTTTTAATCTGAGGTATATGATTGAACTGGTAGCTGCCAACTATATCTCCAGATTTTTGGTACTGGACCTGATACTGGCCGCACTGGTATTTCTTATTCTTGTTGTGGTTGAAGGCAATAGGTCACAAATGAAAAACCTGTGGATCTATTTTTTGACAACACTTTGTGTTGGACTTTCTTTTTCCTTGCCATTGTTTTTGTATTTTAGGGAAATTAAAAAAGAAAATCTGTTCGCAGATTGAACATTAACAATAAAGTATGAAATACTTGAAGCCGGTACCGTCGCTTTTGCTGATCTCTGTTTTATTCCTCTTATCATGCGGGGATAAAAAATCCAAAACCCAAGATGAGAAAAATAATTTAACGGAATTGCCAGAACAAAAGGATCCGGGTGAAAGTTCACAGATCAGAGAAAAGCAAAGTAATGAGCCCATAACGAGCAAAACTGATATACCCCTGGATACTATCCTGGGTCGCTGGCTGAGACCTGATGGGAATTATGTAATACAAATAAATTCTATTGATTCGGAAAATCAGATCGATGCCCAGTATTTTAATCCCAAACCAATAAAAATAGCGCGAGCAGAACTGATACCCGCCAATAATTTCAGAATATATATTGAATTTGATGATGAAGGCTATAAAGGCAGCTCCTATGATCTGATCTATGATCCTGCACAGGATGCCTTAAGTGGTAAGTATTTCCAGGCAACCTATGGACAGACTTATCAGATCGCATTTGTTCGATTGAAGGAATAAAAATAGCGGTTAAATTACTGAAAACATTTTCAGATCCTGATCAGGAAGTAGGTTCATCTCTCTCAGTATATAGTAGTTCCATTACCTCTAACAGATTTTCTCCAACTCTCGCCACATAAATACAATCATTCCAGATTGATGATGCCATATGACTTCTAATAAGCTCCTGTGACAATAGATCAGCTATAATAGAAGAGATCTCAGAATCCAATTGAGCGATTTTTTCCCTTTGCTTATTGATATTATCTTTAATTGTTATTAAATCATTTTCCTGTGAGCGATCATGGATGGTTTTGCCTGGATCTGACTGGTAGGGGAAAGACCTGATATTAAGAAACAAATCTTTAACGATCTTCAGCAATCGTT
Organism: uncultured Cyclobacteriaceae bacterium; assembly: GCA_965365715.1. Classification (GTDB taxonomy): domain Bacteria; phylum Bacteroidota; class Bacteroidia; order Cytophagales; family Cyclobacteriaceae; genus JAGTVG01. The sequence continues at coordinate 1,262 of CBDUCT010000325.1, forward strand.
TACGAAATTTATTGTACGTTCCATAGATGTATTCATTATCGGAATTCAAATAGAAATTCATGTTTTTTCGGACAAGCTCAAGGTCTTTAATAACTTTCACGATGAGCCTGTTGGCATTTTTTATATTTGTTACGGCTTCAACTTCCTCAGTGGTCAGGTTATCAACAGGGATCAGGGTAGCGTATTTCAGAATCTTACTGTATATGTGTTTGATCTTAAGGGTGTACATATCCTGCATGTTGATATCAAGTGGAATATCAGAGTTTTCCAGTACTTCACCAATCTTTTTAGTCGAGAGAAGATCTGAGCGGTGCACATTCAGACTATGTGCGATTATTTCAAAGGTCAAATCAAGTAAATGCTCTGTTTCCTTATATAAGGCATGAATGGTGCTCTGTGGGTGTAGAAGTATTTTATCATTGAGATATATAGTCTGTTCAATTTCGACCGGAGTAACTTTGATTATACGGTTTAAAATTTTGATGAGTTGATTGATCCAGGGTACCATAATGGCCACCCCAAGAACATTGAATGCGGTATGAAATAATGCCAATTTTAAAGTGTAATTTGTATTGTTTATTCCTAAAACCTGTGCCAGGTAATCTACACCTTGCATTAATGGGTTTAATAGGAGTAAAGCGACCAGCCCTGTTATTATATTGAATATAAGATGTGCAACGGCTAGTTTTTTTCCGGCCTGATTGGCTGCAATGGATCCTAACAGCGCAGTGAAAGTAGTCCCTATATTGGAACCAATGGCTAATGCCAGGCTATCAGAATAAGATATCTGTCCTACGGATAAGGCAGTTAATATGATTGCGAGCGTGGCAGAGCTTGATTGCAAAATAATGGTAATCAGGATACCTATACCAGTATAAGATAAGACCGCTAAAATACCAGTTTCACCTTCGCTGAATAGCTGCAGATCGAAAGAATATTGCTCTAATCCGGTCTTAAGAAAAAATATACCAAGAAAGAAAAAACCTAGACCTGCAATAACGTAGCCCCAGGCCCTGATGGTTTTTCTCTTTTGCATAATGAAGATGATCCCAAAAGTGATCATGGGCATTGCCATTTTCGAGATCTCCAGTTTCAACCCAAACAATGCAACCAGCCATCCAGTAAAGGTGGTGCCAATATTAGATCCAAATACAACTCCAATACCTGCTTTTAAGCTAATTAAACCGGCTGTAATAAATGATATGACGAGTACTGAAATCAATGAACTTGAATTCAGAATTGCAGTTGAAAAAATGCCAATGTTTATGCTCTTAAATAGATTATTGGTTGATCTCCTTAAAATAATACGCATGGGTCCTTCAGTAAAGATTTTGAATCCCTTTTCCAGATTTAAAATTCCGAACAGTAGAATGGTTATACCAACACCAATATCAACCATTGAAGGGTAGAGGATGAGCACCACACCAATTGCCAAACAAAATGCAAGAAAGAATATTGGTATTCTTCTAAAACTTAATGCCATTTTTGACTGAATCATAAATCTCTCAATGTAATAAATGCTGCATGTCTAAAAATATGTTTATCGAAAATGGAATAAACCTAAATACCGGAAATCCCTAATTAATTTATTGTAAAATCTGGGATATTTCATGGATAATCCAATTTAGATTAAGCTAAAAATATATTTTAAAATACTATAAATCAATTACTTGTATTGTCTATATTAAAGTATTAATTTATATATTACCTATTGTTTTAATCGATTTAGAGAGCAGGCTCACAATCGGCTGAACTATTTTCCTAAACTTCCATATGAATCTTTTTCTTCCTGTATTGCAGGGGAGTGTCTCCCTTCCACTTTTTGAACATCCTGTTGAAATTTGATAGATTATTAAATCCGGAATCAAAACAGATGTCGGAAATGTTTTTATGCTGATTAATGATCTGCTTAGCCGCATGATTCAATCTTAGAAGATTGATAAAGTCCGTGAAGCTGTATCCGGTTCTTTTTTTAAAATAATGGCTGAAAGCTGAATCGTTCATGCCGGCACGGGAAGCAACATCTGTGATCTTGATCTTATTTAAATAGTTTGATTGAATATAGTTGAATATAGTTTCAAATTTATTGGTTTCATCCGGCCGGCCTTTATAGGAATATGTATCACTGCATAGTGTTTTATAATCCCCGGATTCAGCAAGATTGTTCAGTATCTCCATTATGTTAATATAAGTGCTAAAATCGGGTTCAAGTGTAAACTGGTAAAACCTTTCCAATATATTTTTTGTAATATGACTTCCAAATGATAATCCCTTATCAGATCTGTCCAAAAGATTCCTGATATGATGGAATTCATTTCTTCTCAGTAATTCATCACCCAATATATGATCATTGAAATGTATGACAATGACCTGTATATTGGATTGCGTGGTCAGATCACCGGATTCTGTGCTTATCCAGGCGTGTGGAATTCCTTTGCCAACCAATATCAGATCGTTTTCATCAAATTCAGAAACATTATCGCCTACCACACGAATTCCTCTTCCGCCTAAAACAAGGGTTATTTCATACTGATTCGAATGATAATGTAAGGGAAAGTTTAAATTTTGAGATTCGAAGGCATTGATTTTAATTGGATTCCTGCGATCCACTTTTTGCTGTTGATTTACTTCTCTCATAAGATAGTGAACTTAGTTGCTTTCAATTTATCAAAAAAAATCATAATTGTACAATTAATAAGAACGATTTATAGCCCTGTAAGTAGTATTATTAGGATAATCTTTCTTTTTTAATCACCATTTAGATATTATTAGTGCCAACCATCAAAAAAAAATTAATTGTATCTATTTTTTATTTAATTTCGACAGAATATAAACTAAAAATGACCGTAATGAAAAACAAGATCTTAACAATTATTGGACTGGTTCTTTCTGTTTCTGTAGTATATGCTCAGGATGTTGATGAAATCATTAACAATTATTTTGAGAATACAGGAGGGGCCGACAACTGGGAAAAAATGCAGACCTTACAGGTTAAGGCTGTTATGAACCAGGGTGAAATGCAGCTTAACATGAAAATGATACAGAAAAGAGGGGATAAACTGCGGGCAGAAATTCAAGTCCAGGGTAAAACAATTATTCAGGCTTATGATGGTGAAACAGGATGGTTTATCAATCCGTTAACGGGCAGTGAGGCTCCTCAAAAGATGCCGCCGGAAATGTTGGAAGAAATGCAACAGGAAAAATTTGAAAGTGAGTTGCTGAATTATAAGGACAAGGGACATAGTGTGGCACTGGAAGGCACAGAAGAAATAGAAGGAACGGAAACTTTTAAATTGAAACTGACAAAGAAAAACGGGGATATTGAATACTATTTCTTTGACACGGAATACTT
>CBDUCT010000326.1:0-4613 GCA_965365715.1 uncultured Cyclobacteriaceae bacterium
GGAAATTAGGATCCAGGGAAGTAGCCTTGCAGCTGCACGAGGAATTGCAGGAGGTGGTATTACACATACAGAAACAAGCTGCCAGGGGATACAAATACCTGTATGGAAAAGAAAATGCCATTGGTGATGAGAAAAATTTCCAGTTGTACTATAATGAGGTAACAACTATGGATACTACGGTATTCATAAAAATGGATGATGCCAGGATGGTTCTGCTCGGTCATAATGTGGTTGATATTTTAACCACATCGGATCCCCTGTTCTGCGAACATACCCAAACGATACTGGACAACATCATAAAGAATGCAACCCTGATCAGCGTTGTAGGTGAAAAAGTCAGAAAGCGGTTCTTCCTGAAGCTTATTGATAAAATCGATCAATACATCGATCGTATGAAAAATAAATAGACGATCGTTGCAAGGAAGATCTAATTTTAGGATTAGAATTGAGTGGATTTCATCTTTTTGCCAAGAAAAATTGTCTACATACATTCCCTGACATGCCGAGTTTAATCTTGCCTGAGCAATAAAAAACAAAGTATTGGTAAAAGTTGAATTCTGAATTCCGACATGATATCCATCTGAGATTATAGTTTAAATTCAATTCAGTCATTTAAGGGCTTTTTAGGTAGGGAGTGATGACGTCAGCCATCCCGGTAAGCTGAAAAAATTTGCAGGGTATTCGCGGGTGTTTCCCTTTTTACAGGATATGGCTTTCTCCTTTCCTGCTGAAGTTTCAATCGACTAATCAAATCAAACAATTTAAGTAACATAAATACCGGAGAAATGATTAAATTAAAAAAATATCAATATTTTCAATTCACTTATCTGGAGATTTATTACCACAGATTCTAAGTTTTTATTTTCTTGAAGAACCCATTTTATTAATAATGAGAAGATTATTTTTATTGTTTATCCCTCTGTTGTTTTCTTGTGAATCCGACAATCCCAATGGATCGGATAAGACCCTGGTTTCGTGGATCACATTGACTGATCTTAATGTTGATCAAGGCTCCATACTGACCCTACAGCAAGGCAGTAGATTTGATGGAATTGTACTTGGGAAAATAGAAAGCGGTAAATGGATAGCCTGGAGTGACCATTTCAATCGAACCAATCAGGATATGAGTGATCTGGCCCCTGAAACAGAAGAAAGTCTGGGTGAAATAATCCAGATGGCCGTTGTTTATGAAGGAAATGAGATCAGGTTATATCGGAATGGACATCTTTATTCAAAATATGATGCTGAAAATATCGATTTGTTGAGTCACAGTAACAATAGTGTCACATTCGGTATTAGTCATGTTGGTGGTTCCGGTTCTATATCAGGAGATATTGAAGATGCCAGGATCTACAATCAAGCACTCACCGTTAAACAACTTAATGAGTTAAATCCAAATGAACCCTCAAGCATTGAGCCATATGCCTGGTGGGACTTCGAAGGCGAAGAATTCACAGAGCGTACCGGTAGGTATGTCCATCATATACCAGGGAATATACCGAATATAAAACAGGAGGAGGGCAAGCTGAAAATACGTCAATGGGGAAAATTGATTGCATTTGGACCTCAAACGCCCGAAATTCCTTCATGGCCTGAAGATCCACCGGAGGACTGGCTGACCTATCACCTGGCACATCCAGGCCCGGGAATAGCAGAGCCGGGAGATCCGAATCCGGCTTTTTATCATAAAGGAAATTATCATTTACACTATATCTATGTGAGTACATCGGGTTATGCCTATGCACATATTTCCAGCCAGGACCTGATCTATTGGAATTGGCATACCACCACACTTTTACCTTCATTTACCGGACATGGTATGTTCAGTGGTACTGGCTTTCTTACCAGAGAAGGACAACCCGCCATTATCTATCATGGATTTGGTTCCGGAAGGAATCAATTATTGTTTGCGCTTAATGATAACCTGGATGAATGGACAGAACCAAGGGCCATACATCCTTTAAAAGAAGATGGAAAAGAGCCTGACATGAGCCACTGGGATCCTGATTGCTGGATCATGGGAGATACATATTATGCCCTGTCAGGTGGGAAGGATCCTGACCTTATCATGTCCGGTGATCTCGAATCATGGAAATATCAGGGGAAATTACTTCATGAGGATTATCCCCATAATCTGGGTGTTCCAAGGGAAGAAGATATATCCTGTGCCAATATGTTTAAAATTGGTAATAAGTGGATGCTTTTATGTATTAGTCACAAGTTAGGTTGCCGCTATTTCCTGGGTGATTTCAAGGATGAAAAATACCTCCCCGATCATCACGCAAAGATGAATTGGGTTAACACCAATTGGGAAAAGAACCACGGGAGGCTGGTTTATTTCGCCCCCGAATCGATGCTCACTGAAGATGGGCGCAGGGTTATGTGGGCCTGGATGATAAATGGAGGCAAACCCTCCGGGATTCAGTCTTTACCTCGTGAGCTGGAACTTCCGGAGGATGGTATATTAAGAATAAAACCGCTTAGAGAACTGCAAAAACTGCGTTACAATGAGATCGTATTATCTGACATAGTTGTGAAATCCGACAATGATTTTCAACTCAACATGCTCACCGGTGATGCGATTGAGTTAAAAATTACTTTCCGTGATCCAGTACCCGAAGCCTTTGGAGTAAATCTACTGGCAGATGATTCCGGTGAAAATGGAATACGTATTGTTTCAGGTGCTGACAGAGAAACATTGGGTGTTGCGGATATCGAACCACCCTTCGAGCTAAAAGAGGGTGAGAATCTGACCCTGAGAATTTTTATAGATAAAAACCTTGTAGAAGTATTTGCCAATGACCGACAGGCTGCTGCACACATTCACGATCAAATACGTCCAAACCCCAATATCAGTATCTTCACAAGGGATGGTGAGCTGGTGGTCAGTGAAATAAAAGCCTGGCAACTGAAGTCAATATGGCCATGACACAGCCCTTGAAATGAGATTAAAAATAAAAAGCGTTCTCTTAAGAAGCGCCATCATTGCAGCGCTGGGAGGATTTTTATTTGGTTTTGACACAGCCGTTATATCAGGGGCTGAAGGTACTTTGAGTGAGATCTATAAGCAAAACTACGATTTACTTTCCACGATGTTTGGAACCATAAATTTCTGGCATGGATTCACCGTCGCAAGTGCCTTGATTGGTACTATAATGGGTGCTCTGGTATTCGGTAAGCCTGCAGATATATATGGCCGGAGGAAAATGTTGTTTGTTCTGGGTGCATTGTATTTCATCTCAGCTATTGGAAGTTCCCTGGCATTCAACTGGATGTTTTTTGTGATAATGCGGTTTATCGGAGGATTGGCGGTAGGAGGTTCTTCGGTGGTAGCTCCCATGTATAACGCTGAGATATCCCCGGCAAAATTCAGGGGGAGGATGGTCGCACTAACCCAGTTCAATATCGTATTCGGAATTATGTTCGCCTATTTTACCAATTTCATCATAAATTCCTTAAATCTTGGAGAAATAGCCTGGCGGTGGATGTTTGGCGTGGAGGCCATTCCTGCGCTGGCATTCTTCCTGCTGTTGTTCCTTAATCCCAGAAGTCCCAGGTGGTTGATCAGCAGAAACCAGATTGATGAAGCCAGGCAGGTTATCCGTGATCTGGGATCGGATAAGGATAATATTGAACAGGAGATAATTGAAATTAAGGAATCTCTGCACGCAGAAAGAGATTCACTTAAGGAAAGTTTTTTTCAACGAAAGTATTCAAAACCCATTTTTTTAGCCATTGCCATAGCTGCATTTAATCAATTGTCGGGTATAAACGCCGTGCTCTATTATGCCCCCCGGGTGTTTGAGATGGCTGGCTTTGCCCAGGGATCTGCTATGCTTAGTTCCGTAGTGATCGGTTTCGTCATGCTGGTTTTTACCCTTCTCGCCATGTTAATTATCGACCACTTCGGCAGGAAAAAACTGATGCTTTATGGATCGATAGGTTATATACTAAGTTTGTTTGCCATTGCCATCACCTTTTTCACAAATGGTGAGAATTTTTCGGATCTTGGCGGATATGTAGTCTTCATCAGTCTTATGGTTTTTATTGCAGCACATGGATTTGGCCAGGGAGCGGTTATCTGGGTTTTTATCAGTGAAATATTTCCCAATAAGATTCGGGCCCGGGGACAGGCCCTGGGCAGTTTCACCCACTGGTTTATGGCAGCAGCCATATCCTGGACCTTCCCGGTCTTTGCAGCCATTTCAGGAGGCTTTATTTTCTCCTTCTATGCCATTTGTATGGTTCTTCAATTATTATGGGTATTGTTTATCATGCCTGAAACGAAAGGGATTCCGCTGGAAGAATTACAGAAAAAATGGGAACTGTAAACAGTATGAATTGTTGCAAACTAATATTTCAAAGAATAATTTAATTAGCTTCCGGAAGTATGGCTTGGGGAACACTATTTTTCATAAAGGATCTGGCCTGTGAATAATCCATACAAGCCATTCTATTCAAAGGCAGGTAGCACTTAGGGTATAAAAATAAATTCATCCTGTGTTGCTTATAGAATTTGATTTAAAGATCTTTGATAAGAACGGGAATTATTACCCCAAATTATTTTTTAAATGTGCTGTAAAGGATTTATCTCCACCGTTATCCTGTTGTTT
>CBDUCT010000327.1:0-4601 GCA_965365715.1 uncultured Cyclobacteriaceae bacterium
TTCACATCACAAATATATAAATTACAACGCTGAATAAATTGATTAAAAATTATTCATTTATTGGTTTATTCGTAATTTCGAGGAGTATATTTTTTGGCAGAATGGAAAAAATTTTAGTGATTGGCGCCTCCGGACAATTAGGTTCGGAACTTACAATTGCGCTAAGCAACATATACGGGGAAGCTAACATAATAGCTGCAGATTTGCATAAACCGCATGGAGAGGAAGTACATCCCATTTTTGAACATTTAGACGTCATTGACAAAAAAACCCTTTCCGATATAATTCTGAAACACAGGATTACCCAAATATATCATCTTGCGGCAATCTTATCAGCAACAGGGGAAAAACATCCTGGCCTGGCCTGGAGGGTTAATATTGAAGGCTTGATGAACGTGCTGGATGTCTCTCGTGATCTTAAAATAAAGAAAATATATTGGCCTTCCTCCATAGCAGTTTTCGGTCCCAATACACCCAAAGAAAATACCCCGCAAAATACCATTACTGATCCGAATACGGTATATGGGATCAGTAAACTAACAGGAGAGCGACTTGTTGAATATTATTTTTATCATTATGGCCTGGATATCCGAAGTCTAAGATACCCCGGATTGATAGGTTATAAGGCATTGCCGGGTGGCGGGACCACGGACTATGCTGTAGATATATTCTATAAAGCGATCAAGGGAGAGAAATATACCTGTTTCCTGGATAAAAACACCGCACTTCCAATGATGTATATGCCGGATGCAGTTCGTGCCACACTTGAAATTATGGAAGCCGAGTCGGAACGAATTACGGTCAGGTCGAGTTATAATGTAGGTGCTGTAAGCTTTTCCCCACTTGAATTATATAATGCCATTAAACAGGTCTATCCGGACTTCAGCATTGAATACAAACCTGATTTTCGACAGGAGATTGCACTATCCTGGCCGAAGAGTATTGATGATTCACAGGCTGGTGAAGATTGGGGCTGGAATCCCGAATTTGACCTTCAGAGAATGACTGAGGATATGATCCTCCATCTGAAAGATTCAGAACTGATCATTTTACAATAAATTTTTTTGAGATATCAGTGTAGGTCGTCTCAATTTGAATAAAATAAAATCCAGGTTTCAGATTATTCTCAAATTGTATTTGATTGATACCCGGTTGAAGAATTCCTTTTTCTACAGTGTTGCCGGTAATACTGTTAATTTTAAATAGAGTTTCTTTATCCCCGGAAAAAGAAACCATAATGTAGTTTTCGACTGATGGATTCGGATAGACCAAGATTTCCGGCCCGGACTTATTTATTCTCACAGCTAAAATTCCATGAAACTCTGAGAATCCGCTCAGATCAGTTGCCTTTAATCTATAATATGAAAGACCTCCGAAAGGGAGTTCATCTGTAAATTCATATTCGGTATATTGGGAAGAGTTTTTTGCTATGGAGTAGATTCTTGCATGGTTCTTAAATATTATTCCATTTTTTGATCTTTCAATGGTAAAGAAATCAAAATCTTTTTCAAAAGTCGTGCACCATTTAAGTCTTATGCTGTTCTCTTCGACTAAGGCTTTAAAATATAAGATCTTAACCGGTAAGGGATCAGCTTCACAGTCACCGGTAACAGCACACCCACCTCCAGTGAGACTTCCTTCTGTCAGTTGATTTGGTGTTGTCAGGTTATTGATTTCAGTTACGGAAATTTTATTATTTGCATCGCCAATTCTGATCTGATCATTTTGACCGCTGCTTAATGCTATAATATCGGATCCTGTTGCTAATTGAATCACTGAGTTTGCATCCATATTCAGTTTCCCTTTGTCAAAAACCAGCACACCATATATCTGGACAACTCCATTGAAACTTAAATTGGAATAAATGGTTATTGTATCACCCAGTTGTATTGTCAGTGTATCTCCGTCTGATAAATCTGAAGGCGTATCTGTCCCATCCCAGGATGAAGCACTTTCCCAGTCACCTCCACCGGTTCCATTAGATTCAAGTGTTGCAGCTAAATTGTAAAAAACTGGCAGAACAAAGATCAATGTGGTAATAAAAAATCTAAGTTTCATCTTAAAGTTAAAGACATTAATAGTTATAAAAGTTGAACAAAAAGTCTATAGGGTAGTGTAGCTCCGTAAAAATAACAAAAACTTCAATTATTATTCATGCAGTCAATGATAAATTATACCGGGAGTAAAATAATTATAAATAGTAGAGATTTAAATAGATTGAAAATTTAGTAACAGACCGGACCATCAGGATATGATTGGCTTTGAGACTTTAATAGTAAACCGGACCTTCAGAACCCCAATGAGTTTATCTAATAGCAGACCAGCACATTAGACCTGACTGACTTTAAAAACTCCAGCAATAATAAAGAGCCTTCATTTCGTGGTTGATTTACTAAAAATTGTTCTTATCCCGGATATTTCACACCTTTCTATTCCCTGACAGTGTTGTAGCGTACAAAAAAAAGAATTGGTAAATTCACTTTGGGTAAATGTCCATTAACTTAAGGAATTACTCCCCTTGTCCGAGTGAATACCCTCTTTCACCGTCAAAAGAATAAAGATTTTCTGTTTTGATAAAATCGTACCCTTTACTGTTGATCTGGTTTAATAATTCCAATATTTGGGTGTGTGAGACTTTCTTTCCCTCTTCAGCTGAGACGAACCTGCAACGCCAATGATCCGTGCAGAAAGTACCCGGATAACCGTTGGGATAAACTTTCACACCCCGGTTCGTGATCATCTTAAGGTTCAAAGCATCAGTGCTGATCTTTTTCAGGGAATCACCCAGTATTTTTGGATCACGACCCTTCTCATTCCAGTCAAAGAAAACATCGACTCCTACCAATTCTTTTTTGGCAACAACATATTTATCCAGTTCTATTTTTTTCATGGATGCCCCTGACTTATAAGAAACCGGTCGTAAACGATTAGGGGTCTGGCCAAGACGTAAGATTACTTCTTTAGCAAATTCTGAAGTCCACACTTTACGAACAGAATCCTTGTTATAAATATCCGATGTATGAATACCATCTTCAATGGTTTTAAGCCAGGCATTTTCAATTTTCTCAGCCACTTCAGCCTGATCGATATGAACTAGCATCATTACTGCTGCATTTAATAATCCGGAGGGATTTGCAATGTCAAGCCCTGCAATATCCGGAGCTGATCCGTGAATTGCTTCAAACATCGCCACTTCATCACCAATATTGGCTGATCCTCCCAGACCAACAGATCCGGTGACCTGGGCCGCAATATCGGAAATAATATCACCATATAAATTCTGCGTTACCACTACGTCAAGAGAATGTGGCCGGTCGGCAATAATTGCCGAACCAATGTCTATGATCATGTGGTTGTTTTCGATCTCAGGATATTCCCGGGCTACCTTGTCGAAAATTTTATGAAATAGACCATCAGCCTGTTTCATTATATTATCCTTAGTCATGCAGGTTACTTTCTTACGTCCGTAAGCCTTGGCGTATTCAAAAGCAAACCGGATAATCCTTTCTGATCCTGGTTTCGAAATAAGCTTTAATGCCTGTACAACCTCATTGGTCTGCTGGTGTTCTATACCTGAATATATATCTTCTTCATTTTCACGAATGACAACGAGGTCTGTAAGAGGATGATTGGTTGGAACGTATGGAAAAAAAGATCTGCAGGGACGCACATTTGAAAAAAGGCCCAGGGCAACCCTTGTTGATACGTTCAAGCTTTTGAATCCCCCTCCCTGTGGTGTTGTAATGGGCGCTTTTAGAAATACCTTATTATTTCGAAGTGATTCCCAGGCATCATCAGAGATCCCTGTCGGAATTCCTTTACGATATACTTTTTCTCCAATTTCAATTACGTCAAATTCCAGGTTGGCGCCAGCTGCGATCAGGACATCCAGTGTGACTTGCATGATCTCTGGTCCTATTCCATCTCCATATGCAACAGTGATTTTTTGTTTGCCAGGCATAATTTTTTATTTATTTAATTGAAAAACTGTTTATAAATTTCAAATTGTTCATAGATGCTGCTAACATAATTTACAGGTTCTCTCCCCCTGCAATATCCTGAATTCACCACCGGATCATTAAAATATTTAGGATTTGATTTTAATAACATATACAATCCCACATTATCGTCCCAAACCTTCGGATTTTTACCATATTTTTCAGCAAGTTTCATGGCATCTAAAACATGTCCATGTCCGGTATTGAAAGAAGCCAGCACAAACTTTTCTAACTCTGCGGGATCATCGATATACTTGCCCCAGTATTCTTCAAGCCATTTAATAAAGTTAGTACCTGCTCTGATATTTTGTTCAGGATCGAGAATTTGTTTTGCTCCGAATTCTCTGGCAGTACTCGGGACCAATTGCATTAATCCCTCTGCGCCTATCCATGATTTGGCATTCGGATTAAATTGTGACTCCTGGTATATCTGTGCGGCTAATAATCTCCAATCCCATTTTATGTTTTTAGCGTACTTCTTTATAAGATCATCATATGGCGAGATCCTGTTGCCAGTTATCGTAGAAAAATCACTCTGTGCCCTTCTCTTAACCCCTTTAAGGTCAATATAGAATTTTTTAAAAAGAACATTGAAATCAGGTT
>CBDUCT010000328.1:0-4592 GCA_965365715.1 uncultured Cyclobacteriaceae bacterium
TGCGGTGGGCAATAAACCAATGTTGCTTCCTAAAAAGAAAAATGATGAATATACTCCTCCGCCACAAACTCTACCGAGATCAATTGGGCATTATAAGGAATGGATAGAAGCTGCCAAAGGCGGAGCCCAGGCTGGTGCAAATTTTGAATACGGTTGTCCAGTAACTGAATTGGTCCTGCTGGGAAATATCGCAGTCCGCACACAGCAGATCCTGGAATGGGACTATGAAAAAATGCAAATCACGAATAGTCCAGAGGCCAATAAGATGATAATAGAAGAATATCATAATGGCTGGACGCTTGAAAATTTATAAACAGCATATTTAATTTCAAAAGGTTTTCAATCATGATCAAAAAAATTCTGGTTATCGGAGGTACTGGGATGCTGGGCTTTCCCGTAGCCAAACAACTGAAAAATGATGGATATACATCCGATATATTAACGACAAACCCAGATAAGGCTGCCAAAAAGTTCGGTGATGGTTTCAATTACATTTCCGGGGATGTAAAGAGTGAGTCTGAACTCAGAAAAACACTCAAAGACTATGATGGTGTTCATATTAATCTGAATTCCCATAGTTTTAAAGACCTGCAAGAAATTGAGGTCAATGGTTGCCGCAATATTGTCAATGCAACAAAGGGATCTAATATTAAAAAGATCACATTGGTCAGTGGCCTGGGTGTATCAGAAGCGAATACTCACATCCCGTTTATAAAAGCAAAATTAGAGATGGAGAATGCAGTCAGAAATGGTGACATCGCCTATACCATTTTCAATTGTACTCATTTTATGGAATCTATTCCATTATATATCAGAAATGGGAAAGCTATGATAATGGGTAAGCAAATACATAAGATCCACTGGCTTGCGGCTGAAGATTATGCCCGGATGGTATCAAGATCTTTCGAACTGAAAGCGTCTGATTTTAAAAATTACTCCGTCATTGGTCCTGAGGAATTCACCATGGAAGAGGTTTTCAAACAGTATATTGAGAAAAAGGATCCTGATCTAAAGATTACCAAGGTCTCGCTGGGCATGCTTGGATTTATTGCCAGTATTACCTTTAATCCAAAATTAAAATACCTGGTAGAGTTGATGCGATATTTCGATACAACACCCGAAAGGTATGATGCTCAAAACTTCCCTGAAGTTTTAGGCCAGGCCAAAACATCTTTAAACGAATGGCTGAGCAAAGGTAATTCTTAGCTCAAAGAAGAATACAATTATTCTAATTAGAAAATCGTAAAATGGAAAACATAAAAGACATTGACAGGATACAAATGGGACAGCTTATCAGATTCAAGGCCCATATGCTTGATGTAGCTACCAAAACAATTAATATAGATGTCGAAGCCAGGGAGACTGATCTTGAAGACCTGGAGCAGCTATTACAGGAATGGGATAACCGGGATTACCCGGAGGGGCCCGATATTCATTGGGCAAGGCAGCGTATCCGTAGTTTCAGAGCTATAAAGCTTGAAGACAAAAAAGCAATATTCATACCTCCTTCAGGTGAGACTGTTGATATATCGCAAGATATTTTCTCGGTTATAAAAAACAGAAGAACTGTCAGATACTGGAAAAAGAAAAGTGTCCAAAGAGATATAATCCGGCGACTTATAGAGGCTGCAACTTATGCCCCTACTGCCTTCAACAGGATGGAATGGCGATTTTATGTTGCTGAGACACCTCTTGATGGCATGGAAACGGGAGACGCCAGCAATCCAAGTATGTTTGCCAAGGCACCGGTAAGGATCTTTGTCGCGGCAGATGAACGTTTATTCTTTGAAAAATACTCGGGGTCATTGGATACCGGGTTTGCCTTACAGAATTTGATACTTGCTGCTCATGCACTTGGATTGGGCACTTGTCTGATATACCAGGGAGAATTCGTTGATCCTGATCTAATGGAAAAATACTATAATATTCCTACATATATGAAAGTCTATTGTGCTGTCACCCTGGGTTATCCAGATGAAAATCCTGAGACTCCAGCAAGGATGGAGGTGGACGAGGTTACAGAATTCCTGGGCGAAGTTCCAAATCCCGAGTTCTGAAATTCACCCGGCCACTGTTTCGAGCCGTCTTGCGATGAATGTTCTGGAATACTATACTGGGAGTTAAGTGGAATTTAGTGGGGTATATATTAAATTTGAGTCTTTATTTCATTTCTTAATGAAAATATAGTGGATAAGACCAAGTCATTAGTTTCTATTTTTAAAAAGCATTTCGGTTGTGATGTAGAAAAAATTTCGGCATTGCCCAGATCGGGTTCATACCGGGAGTATTACCGGCTTAGAGGTCAGGGCAAGACCGCCATTGGTGTGTATAATTATGATCGCAAAGAGAATGAAGCCTTTTTAAGTTTTACCAAACACTTTCTATCCAAAGATCTTCTCGTACCGGATGTGTATGAAGAAAACCTGGATGAACACGTTTATCTTCTCGAAGACCTGGGGGATACTTCTCTATTCTCCTTTCTAAACGACCACCGTGATAACCAGGACTTTCCTCCTTCCGCTATAGAGTTGTACAAAAATGTGCTTGATGAACTGCCCGCATTTCAGATCAAGGGAGATAATGGCCTCAATTATTCGGTATGTTATCCCCGCGATAGTTTTGATAAGCAATCCATGATGTGGGATCTGAATTACTTCAAATATTATTTCCTGAAACTGGCCAAGGTGCCTTTTGACGAACAGGAACTGGAAAATGATTTTGAAACTTTTTCCGACTGGCTTTTATCTGAGGATAGTGATTTTTTCCTATACAGGGATTTCCAGTCGAGGAATATTATGATCCATGACGGGGAACCCTATTTTATAGATTACCAGGGAGGCAGAAAGGGTGCTTTGCAATATGATGTGGCTTCATTGTTGTTTGATGCAAAAGCGGATATCCCTCCATCAATAAGAGAGGAACTTTTAGACCATTATCTTCAACGATTATCTGTTTATAAGACCATCGATGAGAAGAAATTCAAAGAATTCTATACCGGATTTGCATTGATCCGTTTAATGCAGGCGATGGGGGCCTTTGGCTTCCGTGGGTTTTATGAAAAAAAACCACATTTCCTCGCCAGCATTCCCTATGCGATCATGAATCTTTCATATATCCTTGATCATTCACAACTTCCTGTGAAGCTGCCACACTTAATACATGTCCTAAGTTCTTTAGAAAACTCACCAGAATTAAAGCAATTCGGTGATACGAGAAAACACAATGGCAAGCTTGTTGTTGAGATCAATAGTTTCTCATACAGGCGGGGAGTCCCAATCGATCAATCCGAGAATGGCGGAGGATTTGTGTTCGACTGCAGGGCCATCCACAACCCCGGACGGTACCAGGAATTTAAAGATCTGACGGGCAACGACGAAGCTGTGATATCCTTTTTACAGTCCAAGAGTCAGGCTGATCAGTTTGTTCAGAATACCTTAGCCCTGGTTCGACAATCTATTGATGTATACCTTGAAAGGAATTTTACCAACCTGATGGTTAATTATGGATGCACTGGAGGACAGCACAGATCGGTATACTGTGCCAACCGGATGCGCTCATTATTAGCTCAGGAATTCGGTAGTTCCATTGACATATTTGTTCACCACCGGGAACAGGAATTAAAAGAACTGGGATTATGAAGGCAATGATTCTTGCTGCCGGCCTCGGTACCCGGTTAAGACCCCTGACCGAAGCCGTTCCAAAGGCGCTGGTAAAAATAAATGGCCGACCTGTCCTGGAGATCATTATACTGCAATTAAAAAGCTATGGATTTCGTGACATCATCATAAATCTCCACCATCATTATGATCTTATGATCGATTTTCTGAGATCCAATAATAATTTTGGTATTAACATTCAGGTCTCTGATGAAAAAGACGAAGTGCTTGACACCGGGGGAGGGATAAAAAAAGCTTCCTGGTTCCTGGATGACAATAAACCTTTCCTCATCCATAATGTGGATGTTCTATCGGATATCAATCTTAAGGCGATGTATGATTTTCATTGCGAACGCCATCCCCTCGCAACCCTGGCTGTAAAAGATAAGGACAGCAGCCGCAGCCTTGTTTTTGACCATACCTACAGATTATATGGATGGGAAAATTCATCAACAGGTGAATCCAGGATTGTTTCTGCATTAGAAAAATCAGACAAGACCAATATTGGATTTTGTGGAATTCACGTAATAGACCCTGATATCTTCCGGCATATGGATGAAAAAAAGAAGTTCTCCATTATTACAACTTATATGAATGTGTCACTGGATCATCCCATCATTGGCTATCCGGTTGAACAAAATCTATGGGTCGATATTGGTTCTTTCGAAAAGCTTGAATTAGCCCAATCGATAGATCCTAAGATCTATTTAAAATGAATAAGCATGAGTAAGAAAAGCACCCGGATCATTAAAGGGCACAAACATATCCAATATCAGCCTTTAACATTCCCAGAAGAGCAAATGATCAAAAGGGCCAGTGAATTTTACGAGATGGCTGACAGGCGGAGAAGTATTAGGGACTTCTCCAACAGACCAGTACCCAAAGAAATAATGTTGAATATAATTCGTTCAAGGAATAATTCTGTTGGTTGCACTC
>CBDUCT010000329.1:0-4534 GCA_965365715.1 uncultured Cyclobacteriaceae bacterium
ACAATTCAAATCCACCAGGCAAGATTATGGTCTCCTGAAGAGCCGAACCTGTATAAACTTAAAGTGAGCACGGGAGGAGATGATCTTTCTACCCGTTTTGGTATGAGAGAATTCAAATTCGATACCAAAACAAAACTTGCGTATTTAAATGGGAAACCATATTACCTGCGTGGCTCAAATATTACCCTGCACAGATTTTTTGATGATGATAGTTGCCGGCTACTACCCTGGGATGAGAACTGGGTAAGAAGGTTACTGGTATCCTGGCCCAGGAAGTTCAACTGGAATGCCTTTCGTTTCTGTATAGGCCCCGTTCCTGATATGTGGATGGATATAGCTGATGAAACAGGTCTTATCATACAGAATGAGTTTTTTATCTGGCAATATCATTCGAACTGGGATAGTGTTGAACTAAAGAATCAGGTGGTCGATTGGATGGAAGATAACTGGAATCATGCTTCTCTCGGTTGGTGGGATATCTGTAATGAAACAAATACTGAATATCTACGGGATATAATCAGGGAAGTTCGGCATTTAGACCTTTCTGACAGGGCCTGGGATAATGGTTATGGTTTACCCGTCGGGCCTAATGATCCCGTTGAAGACCACCATTACAATATTGCGTGGAATGGTTGGAATTATTCAGAATATGAAGATAAAGTGGCACCCAAAACCACCAATTCGCCACACCCCACCGCTCATGCCTGTGTACTGAATGAATATGGCTGGTTATGGCTGAAAAGGGATGGGAGTACCACGATTCTATCAAAACGCGTGTATGATTCGATAGCCCTGGGGATATCTAATAAGAAAAGAATTGAGCTCGCTGCTTATCTCCTGGCCATGGAAACCGAATATTTTCGTGCACACAGGAATTATGCAGGTGTGTTGCACTTCACCTTCCTGACAGGGAATTTTGAGAATGTAATTACAGGCGATTTGTTTGATGATATTGATAAATTAACCATTCATCCTGCTTATGAATCTTATTTCACCCAGGTTTTCAAACCTTTGGGATTGTACATTAACTATAGTAGATCTCTGGAAGAGCCTGGAAAGGAAATCACAATTCCGGTAATGATGGTAAACGATGAGTATAAAGATCTTGATGGTGATCTTGACTTGATGATCAAGGGAATGAATGGTAGTATTCTATCTTATAAATCATCAAAATTTGCAGTAGAATCTTTAGGAGCTATGACATATAGTTTCAGGATGACAACCCCTGAAAATCCTGGTATGTATTGGCTTGAAGCAAAATCCCTGTGTACAGATGGCAGGGAAACTACGATCTCAAAAAGAAAAATGATCATAAAGTAATAAAAACTTTAAAATGTTTACTATGATCCACAAACTGGCAGTAATGTGTTTTTTGGAGCATTCACTTGGAATAGCTTTATACATAGTCAGATCGTTCCAAAGTAATTCAATTTATGCTGTACCGGAAAGAATATAACAGAATTAAAAATCCACAATTATGATATTCCCTGAAAAAATAATTAAGAAATGCTTAAAAGAAGCTTCCACTATACTTATGTCCAAATATGGAGGTATGATTGAGGAACAACTCAAAGAAAACCAGAGCAGTATAGTCACTGAAATGGATGTAGCGGCTGAGCGGAAGATTGAACATATTATATCCACCAAATATCCAAACCACAGCATTGTAGGTGAAGAGACCGGGGCTGTTATGACCGGATCAGAATTTACCTGGATTATTGATCCAATCGATGGTACTTCGAATTATGCAGCAGGTATTCCCTGGTTTGGTACCCTTCTGGCCGTATTGCAGCATGACCGGCCATATGCGGCAGGTGCTTATCTGCCTTATTATGATTTGTTGTATTATGCCGAGGCTGGAAAAGGAGCCACGTGTAATGGTAAACCAATACAAGCCTCCCGGGAACAGTCATTGAAAAAGGTTCTATTCTCTTATGCAACGGATTTCTCTGATGATCCCGTTAAAACAAAATATGAGACGGATATTCTCTGTGAGGTCATACAAAATGTCAGAAATATCAGGGCAACAAATTGTCTTGTGGACTTCTGTTACGTAGCTGACGGAAAACTGGGAGGGAATATTAACCATTCCACCAAGATATGGGATATCGTTGCACCGTATTTGATTATCAGGGAAGCAGGTGGCATCATGAGTGAACTGGATGGCAAGGATATAGAATTTGACCTGACCATTGATAATTACCTGAGAAATTACGCAGTAGTTGCCTGCGGGCGACAGTTTCATGAATCTTTGGTGAATATGGTATCGAAACTTCAAACACCCTAATGAGATTATATTTTCACGGAAAAATTAAGAATCCATCAGTTCCGGATCATTTAAAAAACTTGATTCCATTGATATTTTCTCTCGAAAGGATTAAAAACAGGTATGACCTTAGAAAAACTATCAAATGATGCAGAATAAAAAGTCAATCTGTTATTTGCAATGCATCATAAATCTATGTATCTTTAAACTATGTATTCGAAAGAACTGTTAAAAGGTACTTTATCAGCTATAATTCTTAAACTTCTGGCCGAGAACGAGAAAATGTATGGTTATCAGATTGCACAGAGGGTAAAAGAGTTATCTGATGGGAAAATACTCATCAAAGAAGGTTCTTTATATCCCGCATTGCACAAACTTAGGGAGGATGGCCTGGTGACCATTGAGACGGTTAATATAGGTAAAAGGGTAAGGCGATATTATAAGTTAACCTCAGATGGGGTGATGATGAAATCAGAAAAGCTTACTGAGATCGAGGATTTTATAACCACTATTCGGAATATTTTATCTTTCAGACTAATTGCTCAGGTTATATGAAAAGATTAACGGATGAGCATATCGATTTTATTGTCAGCGAGATTAATGCGAGCCGGATAGAATCCAGAGAATTAAAAGAAGATCTTGTAGACCACTTTAGCTGTATCATAGAAGATAATATGAAGCAAGGCAATACCTTTGAGGAGTCATATAAGAAGGCGTATCAGTCTATATGTCCGAACGGATTGAATGAAATTTATCAGGAATCAATATTCTTACTCTCATCAAAACGAATTAAAATCATGAAAAAGCTATTATTCGCCTCCGGATTTTTGGTAGTCTTTTTACAGTTAACGGGAATTGTTTTTAAAATTCAGCATTGGCCTGCAGGAGGTTTAATTTTACTTGCGGCAGCTGCAACTTTGATCTTTGTTTTTTTACCACTGATATTTCTTTATTTCTATAAGTCTGAGTATTCAAAATATCTTTCCTACAAGATGAAATATATTTTTGGATATCTTGGATTGGCTTTACTATTCACCGGTTCCATTATGAAATTATTACATCTTCCGGGCAGCGGATGGACCTTATTGATCTCCCTGGCCGTGTTAAACTTCGGATTTTTACCCATACTTTTTTATCGTTCCTATAAAGGATCAGAGATCAAAACAAATACTGCCAACAGCTTTACAGGGAAATTGTACCTCCTGGGTTTATCAGGTCTGGCGCTGTTCCTAACTGGAGCCGTATTTAAGGTCCTGCATTTACCAGGAGCGGCAGTTCTGCTGGGAGTAGCTCTTATCGTATTAAATTTTGGCTTTTTGCCGGTTTTCTTTTATAGCTTATATAAAAAGACTACAAACTAGGTTCAACCTGGATCTGTTTTCCTTATGGTTTGTGTGATATATACAGGCATTTGGCAAAAACTGGTATACAATCACGGGGCTTTTAATTATGCATGTATTGTTATTTTGACTATATCCCAAGCAAATCAGTATTTACGAATGGCCCTGAAAATAAATCCAATGAGTTAAATTAGATTATTTTTTCATAATCCTGTTCACATTTTCATTATACACTTTTCTCAATACCTCATCAGGAAGGTCGAGGCCATATAAAGGCCAGTGGTAACTGAATCTGTCATGATCATAGAAATGTTCATCAGCGCTTTCCAGGATCCGGAAGGTGGTCCGGTACATACTTAGATCAATTCCCATATCGGTACCATATACAATCCTGTCCTGGTATTTTATAAAAAAGGTATTGGCAGCTTTGGGAATAGGGGAGAACTCTCCGAACCTTGCCCCGATATCAATATAGAAATTGGGGTATTTATCCAGGAAACCGCCTACTATGGATAGGTCATAACAGCAATTCGCCAGATGGCAGGCTATAAAAGTGGTATTAGGATTTTTTTTAAGTGTATTATCCAATATGACCATGAGACCTTCATGATCTATGATACCCTCTTTATTATCAAGCCTCCATTTATAGGCATTCATCAAACCGTCATTGGTCTCGTCCATTTTTTCGTACATCCACTTTGGTTCAGCAATATGGATATTCACAGGAAGATTTAGCTCAGCACATTTTGAGAATAGAGGGATCATACGATCATCATCAGAATGCATTCCCCATGCAGAAGGCTTGCAGTAAAATAATCCTTTGCCTTTATCACCCAATTCGCCCACACCCGGTGCACCAGCTTTATAACATCGGTCCAGCTCTTTAACTGCATTTTCAGGAAAGCCGGGATCATTATATCCTGTATCG
>CBDUCT010000330.1:0-4503 GCA_965365715.1 uncultured Cyclobacteriaceae bacterium
GCCGTTTCACAATTTTCAGTCCAGTCCGGGTATTTATCGACGTCCTGGATAATAACGATAAGCGTTTCCAGATTCGTTACGATAGTAATTTTTGAGAGATATTCCAGGATCCCCTCTTCTTTATGATCCCGGGTCCAGACCCTAATACCATTTTTATCCTTTCGCAATTTCCAGTCTGAACTATCCGTTGCTGTTCCAGCTTCTGCAACAAAGGCCCGGGAAGTAATAAAGACAATTAATATTGTTAGTAATATGAAAGTTTTTCGATATCTCAATCTGGTAATTATTATTTCAATACATTGATTTCTCCGTGAACTGCTGTCTCCACACCGGATTTGGTAAGGACCTCAACATTCAGTGTCTGTTTCCCCGGCTGATCGGCCTTTATGTTAAACAAAAATGGAGCCTCGGCACGGGTTTCAGTCTTATCAAAACCCTGATATAAGGTAATTGTTTCAATTTGCTCTATGTTATCGGCGTTGAGTTGTACAGTAACAGCACTGCCAGTATTAACCTCAAGAGCTCTGCGATTATTCAGGCCGTAAAGAAAATCAGTTGTTGCGGCAGAATGTTCAAAAATCTCTTCTCTTCCATCTTCTGAGGCCAGCACTAATGTTATATTCTTGAGCACCTTAATATCGGTATCTTCCGGGATACGGTGCACGACAATTTTCCTGAGTACCTCAAATCCTTTAGATCCTTCTCCCAAGTCTTTAAGTTCAATATGAAGAACCTGTCTTCCTGCTGGCAGAACCAAAGTTTCTGAAAGAGCAGATTCCAGATCATTAATGAAAAGTGAGACGGTATCATATTCCGTATAGATCCAGAATTCTGATCCAAGATCCTGCTCCTGACAGGAATACCCCAATTCAACCTGGTAAACTCCTTTTTCTTTTACATCAATTTCATAGTTTATGCCACTATTCTTCGAAGTCCAGTTTTCAACCCTGAATCCAACCTGCCGGGCTTCCACCAGGGAGCCCCAGACATCGCGTAATCCATCCACGTTGATTGGAGAATTGGGTTCCTCCCAGTTGCCCACCTCATAAATGGGCTGTCCGAAGGCTCGGCCATTTATCAGAACAGAATCATACCAGTTTTCTATTTCAATAATGAGCTGGGCTGCCATGTCCACATCTTCTTCAACAATATTCTCAGATTCCATGGGATCCTTGTCAAGATCGTAGAGCTCATAATACACTGAATCAGTCCCGCCGTATAAGGCATTGTTGCTACGGACTAGTTTGTAATTTTTATAATGAACTGCTATATGGTGCATTTGAGGTTTTTCAATATTAACATCTGCCCTGGGTCTCAGGTAAAAATTAGAATTGTCAAAATACCTTCTTTCTTCCCAGTCAGAAGGTGGATTACCATTGATTATCGGCCAGAAACTCCGTCCATGAACAGGTAAGGTATTATTAGTATGTTCTATACCGCATATATCAAGTATGGGAGGAAAAAGGTCTATCACCCCTGAAAGATGGCTGTAATCCTTCCCAGTTTCAATCCTGTTCTTCCACTGAAAATAAAAAGGGGTCAATGAACCTCCCTGCCAGATTGATCCCTTTCCTCCACGATGCTCCACTGCCCAGCCCCGTTTTCTTTCTGCCTTTTCCTCATCATTCATTCTGCGGCCCCTGTAAGTGAGGTCAAATCCCGGGGAAGGACCGTCATCGTTCAGGAACATAATTACTGTGTTTTCTGCCAGCCCCAGTTCCTCAACGACATCGAGGATCTTACCAACATTATCATCCAGCACTTCAATCATGCCATATAACCTCGCAACATGATCCGTATATCCCGCCTCTTTATATTTCTGAAAAACATCCGGCGGACAATTATAAGGTTCATGAATTGATTGGAAAGGCACATATGCAAAAAAGGGGGTTTCTCTGTTATCACGAATGAAATTGACTACCTGGTCACCAATTACATCGGTAATCGGACCTTCAACATTAATCAGTTTATTATTGTACATCACCTGGGTCTCGAAATACTGGTATAATTTGGAATGAATGCCCACGTCAAATCCCCGGTTCCAGGAAAAATAAGGCCAGGTTTTACCACTATGCCATTTCCCAAATGCGCCGGTCACATACCCATTTTCTTTTAGTACATCCGCAATGGTCGTCTCATCCCTTAATATATAATCCCTTCCGGCATGTACCCCCCAAACACCTGTCTCCAGATGATAACGACCTGTCAACAGGCTGGCCCTGGTAGGCGCGCAGGCCGCCCCACTCTGGTAAAAATTTGTAAACCGTACCCCGTTTTCAGCTATTCGGTCAATACCGGGAGTCTGGATCTGAGTATTTCCCTCAAAACTAATGTCAGCATAACCAAAATCATCGATAAGAAAAAGTACAATATTAGGTCTTTCAGGACCTGCTTCACTCTGGCATTGAAGAAAAATAATTGGAATAATTATAATTAAAAGATTAGATCTGTATTTGGCCATAATAAAACTGATTTTATTTGATCGATTTGAAGATAAAAAAAATTTATCAGGAAATTTAAAAATAAGTTTAATCGTTCAGGATCAAGTAAAAAATTTTAACGGACCGCTATTCAATGCATGATTCTGGCCTTGAATATTATTTTTTATTATATTGATCACATGCTGTTGAATTACCGCAATTTTTGTTCGAGAATCCTGCTTCTTACATTTTCTCTGACTCTCTTTATTGGGTGCAGGGGACCAAGAAGCCTGGTCAATGACACCAAATATGACCTGGATTGTCCACAGGTGATAAATTACGGCCCATCAAATACCGATCCTTCCGAGACTATTCAAATTGATCCCATGTTAACTGAAAAGTATTCTTATAACAGCCTTATAATTGCCAATGCATATGGACTGATTGATGATTTAACCGTATTAGAAAAGCTAAAAATTTCGAAAAATAGTTCTGGTTCCTCAGACAGTATGCGAATTGCCATCCTTGAAAAGGAAAAAGAAATTGACAAGATCCTGGATATGGCATTCCTGGAACTGGAATCTTATGAGAGTTTTATAGAATGCAATATATTAAACCTGGTCAGACTTAATAACCTGTTGACAGAATCAAACAATAAGATGAGGAGTAATTATACCAATGCAGCCATAATCGTTGGCCTGGCTTCGGCCGCGCTGGTTGGCGGCATCATACTCTCAAGTAATGATGATTTAAAAGAAGGCGATGCGG
This sequence comes from uncultured Cyclobacteriaceae bacterium, assembly GCA_965365715.1. GTDB lineage: Bacteria > Bacteroidota > Bacteroidia > Cytophagales > Cyclobacteriaceae > JAGTVG01. The sequence continues at coordinate 3,189 of CBDUCT010000330.1, forward strand.
TAGAATGGATAGGAATTGGTGGAGCAGTTGTGGCCGCTTGCCTGGCTGTTTATTCCGAAAGAATAGATAAAAGAGTGGACCTGAAGTTAAATAAGAATCTGATAAAGCCCATTTGGACAGGAAAACACGACGGTGCAGTATTTTCAGACCGGTATTGGTATCTGCTGAACCATGATCATTTTTCCGATTCTGTTGACATGACCATACGTGAATTTATATTGAATACCTGGAAAGGATCGGATGGACTCCTCGGATCTGACAAAAACAGATCTTATCTGCCAATCCTCCTTGCTGATGAGGCAGCTTATACTGAAGAACAACTAACGCTTCGGATCGACTTGCTCGAAGAACTGAAGATCGGAATAGATCATTTTTCCAGATCATTATATGTACTGAACTTTGAGATCGATTAGGCTTCATTAATGATGATTGATGAAAAAAGTGGATCGAATAATAAAGAATTAATATCATAGGCCTGTAGAAATTGATATTTTTATATATTTTAATACTTGTTATAAAGACATTTACCATTAATTCACTATAGACCAAAACCATGGCAAAGAAGACATCAACCAAACCTGCCTTTAAAGTAGAAGATGATCGCACAGGACTCGAAATTCCAACTTTGAAAAGAGCTTTTCTCGACAATTTATATTACCTCCAGGGAAGAATTCCTGAAGTTGCTACCAAAAATGATTATTACATGGCGCTGGCCTATACCATCAGGGATAGACTCCTGCACAGATGGCTCAATACAAGTAAAATGTATCTGGAGAAAAATGCAAAATCTGTATCATATTTATCTGCTGAATTCCTTATGGGACCGCATCTGGGCAATAACCTGATCAACCTGGGCTTATATGATAAGATAAAAGAAGCCATGGGAGAATTGGGACTCGATCTGAATGATCTGCTTGACCAGGAAGAAGAACCTGGTCTCGGTAACGGAGGACTGGGCAGGTTAGCGGCCTCTTTTCTGGCATCTCTAGCCACGTTGGACATTCCAGCCACAGGATATGGCATACGGTATGAATTCGGGATTTTCGACCAGAAGATCAAAAATGGATGGCAGGTTGAAGTTACGGACAAATGGTTGAAGAATGGTAATCCCTGGGAGATCCCTAGACGTGAACTTGCCCAACACGTAAAATTTGGTGGTCAGACCGAGATCATTTATGACAAAGACGGAAGCTTCAGGGTTTTCTGGCTCCCGGACAAGATAATCAAAGGTGTACCATACGATACACCGGTACTGGGTTACGAGACTAATACTGCTGCCATCCTACGACTATGGAAAGCTGAAGCCTACGAAGCC
>CBDUCT010000331.1:0-4495 GCA_965365715.1 uncultured Cyclobacteriaceae bacterium
ACCAGGATCTAAAACTTCACTTACCAGGAACGATGTGAGCGATTCAAGGCCTGCCAATGGAACACCAACAAAGTTTACCAGATCATTGCCAGCGAAAGCCATAGCCAGGGCGAAAGTCCCTACCAAAACAATGATCTTGAGAATATTAAATTTCAAGACCATATATATAAGCTGCAATATTATGGTCCAGCCGATAAAACTGAACAGCAGGATATAAAACGTATTTTGCTTGATCCAGTCAACCGTTTCTGATGTTAAGAAGGAAGATCCCTTAGCACCTTTGATAAGAATAAAATAAGTAATAATGGAAATAGCAATACCTCCCCATACAGAGCCCCAATATTTTAATGTCTTTTCATAATTAAATGAAAATATCAGTCGTACAAACCATTGAACAATCAATCCAATGGTGAATGCGATCACTACAGATAACAATATACCGGTTATAATCAATAGGGCTGAGCTGGAGTTGATATAATTGACCAGGGTTCCGGCTGAATCACCCAATATCGATATTTTAATGAGTGATACAGCCACAGCTGCTCCAAGCAATTCAAAAACTATTGATACCGTTGTTGACGTTGGAAGCGCAAATGTGTTAAACAAATCAAGCAACAGTATATCCGTCATCATTACGGCGAGAAAAATGATCATGATCTCACTGAAAAAGAACTGGTCAGGATGAAAAATACCCTTTCTGGCAACCTCCATCATCCCACTTGAAAATGTAGCACCAAATAGTATCCCTAATGCAGCAATGAACATGATTAATTTGAAGGGTGCTGCCTTTGAACCTATTGAAGAGTTTAAAAAATTTACAGCATCATTGCTTACTCCAACTACCAAATCAGAAACTGCCAGGATAATTAAAATGACAACAATAAAAATGTAGTATGACTCCATGGGGATCGGATTGTTATATAGTGTAGTAAAAGTAGGTTCAATTTTTAATTTTGATTATGATATGTCTTAATTTTTATATTATTTTTATATTAATTAAATGTTACGCAAATATTAACATATAATTGCCTCTCCATATGTTCTATAAAGGGATTGATTTTTTACAAACAAGGGTATTCATTATACAGATTCAAATTACGATATATAATTCAATACAAATAAAATTTTAACCTATCTAAATAAGCGAAAATGCAATTCGGATTTTATGATTTTTTAAATCTTATTGGTGCCCTTGGATTTTTTATTTTCGGCATGAAAGTAATGAGCGACGGGATACAGAAAGCTGCTGGCAGCAGAATGCGGCAGATCCTTAGCTCTATGACAAAAAACCGCTTTCTGGGTGTCTTTACCGGGTTTTTAATAACTGCCCTTGTTCAATCTTCTTCTGCTACAACGGTAATGACTGTCAGTTTTGTCAATGCAGGCTTACTTACCCTCGTTGAATCAGCCGGCGTGATGATGGGGGCGAATATAGGCACTACGGTAACCGCATGGCTTGTGTCAATTTTTGGATTTAAAGTCAAGATCGTATCCATTGCCTTACCTATTATTGCGGTTGGGCTGCCCATGCTTTTGACAAAAAGAGGTAATCGGAAAAACTGGGTGGAGTTCCTGATCGGCTTCGCCTTACTATTCATGGGGTTAGATGCCCTAAAATCGACCGTTCCGGATCTTCGAAATAATCCTGAAGTATTGGCATTCCTGGCCGAGTATGCCCATCTGGGAATTCTATCTTCTGTATTGTTTGTAGCTGTTGGCACCGTACTTACCGTTGTTATACAATCCTCAAGTGCAGCAATGGCGCTGACCATCACAATGTGCTACCAGGGATGGATCCCTTTTGAAATTGCAGCCCCCATGGTCCTTGGTGAAAATATTGGAACGACAATTACCGCTGAACTATCTTCCATTGTGGCCAATGTTTATGCGAAAAGGTCCGCCAGGATCCACTCCCTTTTTAATATAATAGGGGTCACCTGGATGCTGTTTGCATATCCGTTTTACTTGAAAGTTATTAATTCAGCGATGGTAAATATGGGTATGGCTTCACCATTTGAAAGAAGTGAATCTATACCTATAGCGCTTTCTTATTTTCATACTGCTTTTAATTTATCCAATGTTCTATTACTTATCTGGTTTGTGCCCTGGCTGGTGAAACTGGCCACAAAAAGTGTCCGTTCGAAGGGAGAACAGGATGAAGAGTTCCATCTTAAATATATCGGAAGAGGCTTAATGAATACTCCCGGCCTTGAACTTCTGGAGGCCAGACAGGAATTAGGCAACTTTGGAGATATGATAGAAAATATGGGCAAAAGATTGCGAAAACTAATGGATAAAGACAAACCGAATAAACAATACAAACAGATTGAGAAGATCTATAACATGGAAACGACCTCTGATACAATGGAGAAAGAGATCTCGAATTATATATTAAAAATCAGTGAAGGAAGATTGACTGAAAAGACCTCCGTAGAAATACGCAGTATATTTTCAATATGCCATGATCTGGAAAGGATTGCTGATATATTTTCGAAGATCGCGAAGGAATATGAACGAAAGATTGAACTGAATGTGGATTTCAAAAAACTACAAGTCGACGGAATATACTCTATTCAGGAGAAAGTGGAAGGAGCATTATCTATAATGTCCATGAATTTAAACAATTGGGGAAAGGATCTTGAAATCGAAAAAGCATTAAACATCGAAAAAGAAATCAATGCCATTAGAAGTCAGTTGCGAGGAGGTCATTTGCAAAACCTGGAAAAACAAAAATATGACTATACGAGCGGATTGATCTATTATAACATTTTTATATATTTTGAACGTGCCGCTGACCACATTATTAACGTAACGGAAGCTCTTAACGGTCAGGTTACCTGATTATTGATAAGGTAATATTTGCAGTATAATTATTTCTGATTTTCAGGCTTTTCGATTGATTGTTTTTGGCTGACAATTTGACCCAATTTTGAAATGTTTTAAAAAAAATATAGAATTGCAGCAATTAAGAATTTTTTAATAATGCATTATAGAAATATTATTTTTTCGTTTTTCCTTGTTTCTTCATTTCTCATTTCCATTGATACTTTTGGCCAGAAACATGAATATAATGAACCAGAATTCGACTTTTCGAAAGGAATTGGCATTATATCCCCCGATTCCAGTTTCTATATGAACTTTGGGTTAAGATTTCAACCCCAGATCGCATATACCTCTGCCGATCTTTCTGTTTTTGAATTGGGGAGCATACAGGCACGTATAAGACGTTTGAGGCTGAAATTCAATGGATATGTGTTTGATCCTAAATTTGCCTATAAGGTTGAACTTGCCTTTGAAAATTTATCCCTGGATTTTGAGAATGCCTCGGTGCCTAATATCATCCTGGATGCTGTATTCTTTTATAATCTGAACAAGAACTGGACCTTTTCTTTTGGGCAGACAAAACTGCCAGGAAACCGGGAAAGGGTTGTTTCATCGGGCAACATGGAGATGGTGGACCGCACTTTTGTTAACGCCAGACTTAATATTGACCGGGATATGGGCATTCAGGCAGTGTATACAAACAATGTAAATAAAGTCTATTATGCAATAAAAGGAGCTATTTCATCAGGGGAAGGCCGGAACTTTATTACAACAGATGAAGGACTGGCGTATACCGGCCGTGTTGAAGTACTGCCCTTGGGGAAGTTTAAAAACAAAGGGGATTATAGCATGGGAGACCTGGAAGGTGAAGAAAAGCCAAAATTATCTGTAGGATTCACAGCCCATTACAACGATGGGGCAATCCGGCAAAGAGGGCAGACAGGCAGGATGCTCTATGAACAGCGTGATCTGACCAGTTTCTTTTTCGATGCAATTTTAAAATACAATGGCTGGGCATTTATGTCTGAATATATGTCGCGCTCCACTGATGATCCCATTACCATTAATGAAGAAGGAGATATCCGCTATGTATATGCAGGAAGTGGTTTCTTTTTGCAGGGGAGCTATGTTTTTAAAAGTAAATGGTCATTGATTGGCCGCCTGTCATTTCTCGATCCTGTACGTGAAATATCTGATTTTACAGATGATATCGATGAATATGCTATTGGTGTTACCCGTTATATCAAGGGGCACAAGCTAAAAGTGCAAATGGATGTTGCCTACGAGGACCGGCACAATTCTTTCAGAGAGCAGATCGTTGATGATAACTGGCAGATTCGTTTCCAGGTCGAGATAGGAATTTAAGTTATATTCTTATAGGTCAACCAGGCCATCAAGCCTGCACCGATCTCAAGTGCCGATTCATCGACATTGAAAGTGGGTGTGTGTACGTTGGAAATAATACCCTTTTCTTCGTTCCGGGTACCGAGGCGGTAAAAGCATGAGTCAACTTTTTGAGAAAAATAGGCAAAATCTTCAGCAGCCATCCATATGTCCAGGTCGACTACGTTCTCCTCACCCATATATTCAATCGCAAAATCTTTTGACCGTTCGGTCAGTTCAACATCATTTTTCAGAAATGGATATCCATTGAGAATTGTAAATTCTATAT
>CBDUCT010000332.1:0-4493 GCA_965365715.1 uncultured Cyclobacteriaceae bacterium
TACCTACCCCTCGCTGGTCCACTTATGATGCAAAAGAATTAGGTATCGAGGTTCCAGAAGGAACACCCATCTCAATACAGGAGCGGGCATGGTCGTCACCGATCTGGTATACGCCCAGTCCGGATAAGGTGAAGAAGGCTGGTTTTTATCCGGGATTGTACAAGAGAATCCATTAATTAAGTAACTTGTGCAAAAACATTTATGAATAAGATAAATTCTCTTTTAAAGGAACCAATACTGCATTTCCTGCTTATCGGTGTGCTACTGTATGTCACCTATCAGTCGTTCAATAATTATTTGAATCGTGACAAGAATATCATTCATGTCAGTAAGGAGGAGATCCAGATGCTTGATCAAGGTTGGCAAATGAGATGGAACCGTCCGCCTACACCAGAAGAGAAGGAAGGATTGCTCAGGCAGAATATCAGGGACAAGGTGTTGTACAGGACAGCCATAGAAATGGGACTGGATAAGGGAGATATGGTTATTCAGCGACGCATGGTGCAAAAAATAGAATACCTGGGGGCTGATATCATACAGCCCCCTCAACCTAATGAAGCTGAATTGGTAGCGTATTTTGAGGAGCATAAAGATGAGTATACACTTCCCGAAGTTATTACAATGACGCACCTGTTTTATGATCCGGATAAGCGAGGAGATGCAACACTTGATGATGCAAGTAAAGCATTGGCCAGGTTGAATGAAAAGAATGATCCAAATAGCAATTTATCAGCATTTGGAGATGCATTCATGCTGGCAAACTATTTCCCGAATAAAACGGAAATAGAAATTAGAAAGCTTTTTGGATCCGGATTTACGGCCTCCGTTTTTGAGCTGGAGTCAGGGAAATGGCACGGACCAATCCTTTCAGGTTATGGTACACATCTGGTTTTTGTGCACAATCATGAAATAAATGAGGTGCCTGAATATACCGATGTCAGAGATTTGGTCAGGGATGACTGGATGGCCGAGAAGAAAGCGGAGCTGGAAGAGCAGTATATTGATGGCCTACTGGCCAGGTATGAAGTAGTAATCGAGAATTAAGAATAACATCAAGAAATAAGCATGACCATGTTAAGGTGAATGCTACAGTTAAGGATCAAATCTTAAAGCACTTTTTATTGATTTAATTTAGACAACAAGATCAGCGGATCATTTAAGCCAATTATTTTAAGTAGCATATGTGCAAGAGTCATTTTTATGAATAGGATTTTAAAGTCAATCAGTTTAGTAGCTTTTTTATTAAGCATATTCACTCCTAAAGCTCATTCTGATGACGTAGGTATTACATCAGTCCGATTGATCCAGGTTTCTGATAGCAGTTATGTTTTAGAGACAGATGCCAACCAACTGGTCATCTGGGCTATTAAAGCACCCGTCTTTCCAGAAAGGTTTACAGTTTCTGAAATGGAGTATTCTGAAAGTGAAGGTTGGATAATTGTCCGCGTAACAGCCACTACTTCAGGAGAGCCACTCAATCATAAAGACGAAATCCTGTTGCCCTGGGCACGCAACGGTGTCAGTCTCACTACTCAATGGAAAGATGGTACGCTGGGGCGTGGATTCTTCAGGCGCTCGCTGGACGGGATTCATATCCCGATGAATGTGCTATTACCGGTTGAAAAAGCTGATATGGAGATTAGAAGTGAAAGTTTCATGTTGGGGCTCGAACATATCGGTTTTGGATTTATACATTTACTCCTTGTACTCGCTCTTTTCCTGGTTTTCCGCGGGAAGGCTGTTTTTATTAAGCTACTATGGTTTGCCTTTGGGCAAGGATTCTCTCTTGTCTTAATAGAATTCGGAGTTTCTGGTTTTCATATCCTTTTCACGGAATTGCTAATTATACTTTTAGTGTTATTACTCTCCATCTCAGCTGCCAGGAATAAAACATTCAACTATGTAATATGGCTGCTTTTGCTTTTAGGCTTGTTTCATGGGTTATCTGTCAATGGAGAACTTAAAAATCTTAACCCCGATTTTAGCCAAAAGATAATCGCTGTTTTTATGTTCAACCTGGCAGTCGATATTGTTCAATTTGGCTTTGCACTAATGTTATTTCCAATATTTAAAATTATATACGGTAAAAAGAGTTTTTTTAAAAGCATTCTTTATTCAACAGGGATAGTTTCTGTGGCTTTGATGATTGGTATATTTCACCAAAAAGTTATTACTGGAGAGACCGGTGTTATTAAAATGCAGGAAGCAAAGAACACAGCACAAAACTCATTGCCAACAAACCAGGGTGGTCAATCGGGAACAAATCGCCCACAAGGTGCGGTACAACTAACGACGCCGATCATGAGTTATCTTTCCGTTGAACCTTTTGAGGTGAGACATGAAATACTGGTTAATGCAGGTACTGCAATGGAGTTGATCCGAATTGAAGATACATGGATGGGAAGCATACCAGAAGCTGAACAGGAACTGGTAAAAGAACGTATGTTGGAGTTATTTGAAAAAAACAATACCATTCTTATTGACAGCAGAGAAGGTTTCCCAGTTTTGACAGCTATAGACTTTGTAACTCTGGGTCCCACCGGTGTCTTTATCAGACCTGAGCCTGTTCGTGAAAGCCTGGACGATGGAATTATCGGAATTACCCTGATATACGAAACGGAAACCCTGCCAAAAGATATTTCAATCAATTGGGAGTTGTTTACAGAGGGCATGAAGCGCATTGAAGCAACAACGGTCGATCCTTTTGGAGGAGCTACCTATATTATCACACCTGAAAACAATGTGCTGGATTGGGAACAGTCGATGAGCGGTTATACGGTGCCCAAAGTGGAAGAAATTGCTATTGAAAAACCAAAGCTACCAGTGGTTTCATTCATATTATTCATTATAGCTATTGTTCTTTTTATTATATCTGGAAAGAAGTATAGAACTACCTCAATAATTCTTATTGGGCTTGCACTGGCAATTTATCCTTTTATAAGATTTTCAATGAATATTGCATTCATTAACCAATGGAAACCATCCGTAGAAAGAAGTACAAAAATCATCGATGGACTGCTCACGAATGTGTATCGCTCTTTTGACTACCGTAATGAGGAAGCAGTCTATGACCGACTGGCTATTTCGGTGATGGGTGATCAGCTTGTGCAAACCTATATTGAGCAACGAAAAGGGCTTGAAATCGAGAATCGGGGAGGAGCCAGTGCAAAAGTAGATGATGTGGATGTTATTACGATTCATAATGTAATCACAGGGGATAACGGCGATTATGGTATAGAAACCAGCTGGACCATCAACGGATCGGTTAGTCACTTCGGGCACATGCATTATCGGCAGAATATATACCGGGCTATTATCTGGATTACCCCATACGAAGGAAATTGGAAGATTCGGGAGTTGGAAATTATGGAGGAAACACGGCTGTTATGATAGCAGTAAAAGGCATCATGGATAGTGATGGCCTTGACCTTGACAGGCTTTACATTCTTTTTCTCAAGGAAGCTAATGGTGTTTGAGAACTAAATCAGGGTAATTTTTGACTATCTAAATATACCACTTTTATCCCACTTTCAGGGGTTGTCCAAAAATCCTTGTACCCCTAACTTTACTATCGAATTGACAAAAGAATATATGTATAATACCACTCTTTCTCTATATCAAGAACTAATTGATGAATTAAACACAAATGTAAAAAAAACCAAATACTAATATGTCACGCCATAATAACCCAAGTAAATTTAAATTTCATAGCCCGGCAGTTTATAAGATAAAAGTTGGAGGCGTATTAAGCAATAAGTGGTCAGAAAGATTGGAGGGACTGCAAATCAATGTTGTTCATCCGAAAGAAGAAGATCCTGTTACCATATTGATAGGCCAAATAAATGATCAAGCTGCATTATCCGGAGTGCTGAATACACTTTATGATAATCACTTGTCAATCATATCAGTAAATATGTTGAATGATAAAGAGTAGGATGCGTGAAAACGCTACCATTTTATATTCAAATAAATATAGAATGTTCTGAATACAGAAATTTCATAAATAAATTAAATACAGAATAAATTAATTACTTATTAAACTTTAAAAAAATGAAAAGAATTTTAAAAATCTTAGCTTTCATGTTTTTCCTTGGCGGATTGATTGCAATACATTCATGCAAAGATGAACCCGAGGTAACGCTCAGTGGGGAAAAGGATATCCTTTCCTTCACTGCTCCTGGTCAAACAGGTCCTGCAACCATCAATTCAACGAACCTTACGGTGGTTGTGGAAGTAGAATGTGGTACGGATTTGTCGAATCTGGCACCTACATTTAACATTTCTGAAAAAGCAATGTCATCACCAGAAAGTGGTACAGCTGCTGATTATAGCGATCAGGTCACTATAACGGTAACTGCCGAAAATGGTACTACATCCCCTTGGAAAGTGACCATATCAAAATTATGTTCAAACGAGACAGACATTCTAACATTTACCATGTCTGAACAAACCGGGGATGCTACAATCAATAGTGATGATCATACCGTTGCAAT
>CBDUCT010000333.1:0-4458 GCA_965365715.1 uncultured Cyclobacteriaceae bacterium
ATTTCTATGTAACTGCCCAAATGAAGAAACAATACCCATCACTGATAATAACCAGTACGATCCTATCGATCCGATAAGCATTGATGTTGACCAGTTTAGCCGGGGATTCAGGGGTTTTAATTTACAGGGAAAATTTGATGTGCATTGGTCAAATTCCGGATTTAAGGAAGAGGAATTTATAATAATGAATGATCTTGGATTCAATTTTGCCAGACTGCCTCTTGATTACCAAACTTATACCGAAATTGGTAACTGGGATACGTTCCTGGAGGAAGAGGTAAAAGAAATAGATCAGGCGATTGAATGGGCGAAACAATATGGTATTCATATCTGCATTAATCTTCACAGAGCTCCGGGGTACTCGGTCAACCAATCTCCCATCCCGGCCAATCAGCAACTGGACTTATGGACGAACCCGGTCGCTCAGGAGGCATTCGTAAACCACTGGGCATATTTTGCAAGGCGATACAGGGATATTCCTTATGATGAGGTCAGCTTCAACCTGCTTAACGAACCGGCGGATGTGGATGAAGCAACCTATGTTAATGTTATGCAGATGGCCATAGAAAAGATCCATGAGATCAATCCCAACCGGATCATATTCGTTGATGGTATCGACTGGGGGAACCACTTGATCATGTCACTCAAAGGAGCCAGGAATATCATCCAGGCTATACATATGTATGAACCTTTTAAATTAACTCACTATAAGGCAAGCTGGGCCGATGGCTCGGATACCTGGCCCCTACCCGAATGGCCTATCACCAATATTTCAAACTACTTATACGGATCATGGAAAAGTGATCAGCAGTCACCTCTAATATTTGAAGGGGCCTTTTCCAAAGATGACACCATCACCATCAATATACACCAGGTTTCAATCGAAGCCACGCTCCAGGTCAAGCTTGATGATGCGGAGATCTATAGTAAACATTTCGTTTGTGGTCCGGATCTGGGCGATGACTGGTTAGAGATCAATTTAACTGAATGGGGATATCAGAATTACTCAAGAAAGAATTACGCTGTTATATTACCATCCGGTGGATCAAAATTGACGATCTCCAACACAGTGGGAGACTGGATGACGATGAATAAAATTACGATTTCTACTACCAATTATAAAAAAGAGATAATCCCCGGAAACACAGCCTGGGGATCGAGGCAGGATTCTTACAAAATTACCTCTGAAGGAGAAATTACACACACTGATGGTTCTCCTGTTCTTGCCCTGGGAGATTTGATGGAGACATTGGAAATTGCCAAATCCCAACAGATCCCGGTCATGATCCAGGAATTTGGTGTTTATAATAAAACGCCACATACAGTCACCCTTGATTATCTCTCAGATGTTGTTGGCATGTTCAACGAATATAGTACCGGATATGCGCTCTGGAATCTGATCAATGATTTTGGCATCCTTGACTCGGATAGAATTGATTGCAATTATATCCCTTATAATAACAGGCAACTCGATCAGGGAATGCTTGATATATTGAAAGGCAACTAAGCAGGTTCAGTTATTGAAAAAGCAAGTATTTTTTAATGAATTTCAGCAGCAAGTGAACAAGTATTTTATGCCGGTCGGTGATACAGTTTGCCCTTTCAATACCTCAATCTGCTTATCAATTATACCGGGTGGAAGGATGATGCCATTGGTTTTGATCAAATCATACACCAGGAGGATTTCCTTCTCGGTTTCCGCAAGGGCATTATTATGTTGATTTTTGAATTTATTGGGTTTAGTTCTGTTCATTTCCAGTTGTTATAATTAAAAAATCCTGCTATTAACATAACACTAAAAAAACCAAATTAGTTTCCGGATGCACGTATTTTCCCTGCGATTATATTAAAAATCCAAAATTCCAAAAAAATCTTTTACAATTATTGCCCGTAACCATAGGAATAGGGGAAGATCTGAGTTTCTCTGATCTGATTGGTTTCCTGGGGATCAAATTCAAGTTTCATAATCTCTACTTCATCTTGGGAGACAGATACCGAGTTTTCTGGATCCTGCAGGATCAATAACAGATTTTCAATATTCTTGATTTTCCCAACTACCCAGGGATTCCCCTCTTTGATATGGTGATACTGGCTAAGTGTCAGAATTATCTTTGCCATATTTATCGATTTAGAAAATATTACATATTCCCTTACAATAACTGGCCGTATAATATATTAAACGTTATTAAAAAGATTAAAGTTCCTCCTGAAGAAATTTTACATAAAAAACAAATATTACAGGTAGAAATCCGCCATTTTCTGTAAATTATATTTAGTTGTATCTGCTGAACTAAAACCGTAAAACTACATTAGACAAAACCATTTCTTGGTTCTCACTAAGATCACACAATGTTAATACTAGGATAATCGGTGTTAATGACTTTATGCCTAATATTGTTTCTGATTAGTTCTTCTAAACAACATCTTCTTACAAACCCTTATTACCACATCCCTATCCCTCGTTACGCAGGCGGGGGATTTTTTTATCTACTTTTTACCTTTCCTGAATTCAACTGCTTTTCTTACTGATCCAAACTCCTTCAGCAGGTGCTCTGCCTCCTCTTCAGTAATCCCCAACTCATCCATGATCATACGTGTTCCCCTTCCGATCAGTTTAACATTAGTAAGCTGCATATCCACCATCTTATTGCCTTTTACCCTGCCCAGTTTTATCATAACGGAAGTTGAGATCATATTCAGAACTAGCTTTTGGGCAGTGCCGGATTTCATCCGTGTACTACCAGTAACAAATTCCGGTCCGACAATCACTTCTATTGGAAATTCAGCAGCCTCAGCCAGCTTGGTATCCAGATTACACGTTATGCAACCTGTCACCATCCCTTCCGCCCTCGCCTTTTTCACAGCTCCTATTACATATGGTGTTCTACCACTTGCAGCGATTCCGATCACTATGTCATTTTCATTTATATCATAATCCAACAGATCTCGCCAACCGCCCTCGAAATCATCTTCCGCAAATTCTACTGCTTTTCTAATTGCCTGATCTCCTCCGGCCATCATGCCGACAACCAGCCCATGGGGTACGCCATAGGTAGGCGGACACTCAGAAGCATCCACAATACCAAGTCTACCACTGGTCCCGGCACCCACATAGAATAATCTCCCACCTTTTTTCATTTTATCAACGATCAAAGGAACTAACCCTTCTATCTGAGGAATTGACTTCGCCACCGCATGTGGTACCGTCATATCTTCCCGGTTTATATTTTCAAGAAGTTCCTTTATTGACATCTTTTCCAGATTATCATATTTCGAGGATGATTCTGTAATACTCATAATTAATTGTGTTACTGTGACAAATGATACTCAATCAGGCCCTCAATTGGATTTGCCTCAATTTTTCCTAACTCCAATTGATAATTATCAAGGACCTCTTTTAAAATTTTCTCATAGATTACAGAAATAGAACCAATGAATCCTATCTTATAATTGCGATATCCATGATACCTGATCACATACTCCTGAATAAAATTCTCAAAACTATTATATACGAGATCGTGCATATACTTATGATACAGGTATTCATGAATATATTTTGAAAATCCCGCTAAATATTTACTGGGCATAGCATCCTGGTTAACATGTTTTAACACTTCCTCTTTGTCTATCCCTATCTCCTCATTCATGATTTTAAGGAGATCCTCCGGCATATCTTCACGCAGGAAATCCCGTATGAATTGCTTACCAAGAAATGCCCCGCTTCCTTCATCCCCCAATATAAAGCCCAAGGATGGGATAGATTTTAGAATATTTTCTCCATTATAGATACATGATCCTGATCCTGTTCCCAAAATGCAGACTATGCCGGATTCTTTCTGGAATAATGCCCTTGCAGCACCCAGCAGGTCTGTGTTGATAGATATTAATTCGGAGTCAAACTGCATGGCCAGTGCCTTGCTTACAATTCCTTTTTGTTTGTCTGTGGAACAACCTGCCCCATAAAAGTATACTTCTTCTATGTGCATTCCTGTTAATTGAGTTCCAGCCTCGCTAACTTCCTTTGCAACTTCCTCTGCATTATTATAGTACGGATTTATACCTGCTGTGTAGGCCGTCTTAACTTTTCCGGCGCCATCTGTACACTTCCATATCGTTTTAGTGGAGCCACTGTCTGCTATTAAGATCATATCTCTTCCTATTTCGCTTTCAGATTTGGATTATCATCGGGTGGTTCACAGAACCAGGCCAGTTTCCCTTCAACATCCAGCCCTTCAGGTAATTGACCAGCATCAGGATGCGTCTCTTCGAATATTTCCAGCATATTCATCTGTAATTCTTTTAATCTTTCTGCATTGCCCGGATCATGTGACACATCAGTTGTCTCCCGGGGATCATTTACCAGATCATATAACCTGTGTCTGATACCTGAAGGAGGATTTCCGGTAGCATATCCCTGTGCCAGATCATGTTTCCCAGTGGTATATATGTATTTCCCAT
>CBDUCT010000334.1:0-4454 GCA_965365715.1 uncultured Cyclobacteriaceae bacterium
GGTAATAAGCTTGTTTCGCTCCGCACGGATGTTCACTACCAGTTGGGCGGATTCCCTTATCTGTGTTTTTGGCTTTAAATTATTTGAAACAGAAATAGTCCTGTCAGATTCATTCAGACTTATCTCTATCTTTAAGGGATCCTCTCTGGTAGCCGCATTGTGTTTGAAGGCATTTTCTACTAACAATTGCAGGGAAATTGGTAATATCTCATAGTTTTCCGGGTCTTTTATATTGACTTTCAAATCAATTTTCCCGTCATCCCGAACTTTCTGCAGGTAAAAGTAATCGATTACAAAATCCAGCTCATTTTTTAAATTAATATGATCCAGGTCCTTATTTTCAAGAATATATCTATAGATAGCAGAAAGTTTGTGAATGTATATTTCTGATAATTTAACGTCTTTTGAAACCAGAGAAGTAAGGGTATTCAGACTATTAAACAAGAAATGTGGATTAACCTGGTTCTTAAGGGTTTCATATTGAAAGACCAACTTTTCCTCCTTAAGTTTTTGCATATCCTTCAAAGTTTCCACCCACTGGACGTAAAAAAAGACCAGTGATCCGATCAGATAACCTGCACCTGCACCTATTAAGAATCCTTTATATTCAGTCCTTAAAAACTCCGGCAACACCTCCAATGGATTTATACCATGAATAATGAAATTAGAGGATACAACAATCACAAAAATTACCACTGAAATAAGAAAAGCTACCATAAAAAATACGATCAATCTCAGGACAGCTTTTTTCGTGTATTCCTTTGGGGTTGTGTACGTGATGTTAGAAAAGAAATTTCTCCCTAGCCAGATGAATAGTTCAAATTGTATGAACAGGAGGACAAACATAACCAGTGTGCCATTCTCCCATAGGGGTTCGCTGGTAATTGTTTTCCAGATAATTACAACTATGATACTGGCCAGAATAATTTTTATGTGGTATGCCCACTTACGTGGCAAATAAAGATCAATATATCCTCTCGTTTCCATAGTATAAATTTCTGAATTTCATTTCTCAAATACCATCCAAATAAAACCATTTATCTTTCCCAGGGGAAATATCCGGTCCTGGCTTTTGCCCACAGGGCTCTGTTTACTTATTGACGAATATCGAAGATTACTTCCTCGTTTGGAAATATAATTTGCGGAATGGGATAATAAGCGCCCTGAACCGTTATATTGGGTCCTAAAGCGGAAATCAATACTGGTATTTATCTCCCCAGAGTGCCCTGAGTCTTTTTCTGAGCTCCTCTTCCCTTGGATTCTTACCCGGATCATAAAGCCTCATCCCCCTTATTTCATCAGGCAGATATTCCTGGTTGGAAAAATTCTGTTCGTATTGATGCGAGTATTCATAACCCTTACCGTAACCCTGCTCCTTCATGAATTTCGTAGGGGCATTACGGATATGCAATGGGACAGACAAATCACCTTTTTCCTGGACTATCTTCTGTGCATCCTTTATGGCGACATATGCCGAATTGCTTTTCGGGGATGAGGCCAGATAGGTAGCACATTGGGATAATATAATTCTCGCTTCAGGATAACCAATGATATTTACGGCCTGAAAACAGTTTGTGGCAATCACAAGCGCTGTTGGATTGGCATTACCAATATCTTCAGAGGCCAGGATTACCATCCTGCGGGCAATAAATTTAACATCTTCTCCTCCTTCAACCATTCTTGCCAGCCAGTATACTGCAGCATTCGGATCACTACCCCGTATTGATTTGATAAAGGCTGAAATGATATCATAATGTTGTTCCCCGGTTTTATCGTATAAGGCAACTTTCTGCTGTGCCAGATCCATGACAAGCTTGTCGGTGATGGACAGTTTTTCTGTCCTAATGGAATCAGCCACAAGCTCAAAAACGTTAAGCAAACGCCTTGCATCCCCTCCGGACAGTTTGAGTAGCGCTTCTCTTTCCTTTATGATTACCTTTCGCTTTTTATATTCCGGGTCATTTTTTATGGCTTTATCCAGGATGGACAACAGGTCGTCCTCCGTGAGTGGTTTCAATATATACACCTGGCACCGGGAAAGCAAAGCAGAATTTACCTCAAAGGAAGGATTCTCGGTAGTGGCGCCTATAAGTGTTATTATACCCTTTTCTACAGCGCCCAGCAAAGCATCCTGTTGCGCTTTATTGAAACGGTGGATCTCATCAATGAACAATATTACTTTTGACCTGGTTTTGGCCTGGCTAATTATTTCCCTGACATCCTTTACTCCGGCACTAACTGCGCTGATGGTTTTAAAAGGCCTTTTTACCTGGTTGGCGATGATATTGGCAATGGTAGTCTTCCCAACCCCCGGTGGCCCCCACAAGATCATTGAAGGCACATTGCCAGCAGCAATAGCATTACGTAAAACACCCTCTTTACCGGTAAGATGCTCCTGGCCCAGGAGATCATCCAGTGTCGCAGGACGTACTCTTTCAGCCAGAGGAAATGTGTTTTCTAAAATCATTCAAAAAAGATTATAGCAAAACGAATTTAGCTAAATTCTGTCTTTTTATGGTACTATCAAAATTGGTATTGAATATTTCAAGATGCAAATGAATAATCAAATTCAAGATTAAGACTGGTCACTTATCTTCTAACTTTTCGATACCGGTCCAATCGTCCGGTATCCCATTTATAATGAAATGGGATGATTTGGTCAGAAAAAGTTTGGCCGTATAATCATCCTTGTCAATCTTCAATACTTTTTGGAAAAATATAGAAGCATCATGAAATTCTTTCTGGAAGTACTTTTTTATACCCTGGTTAAATGATTCCTGACTCATGAGTTTTTTATCGAATCGAGTCTTTAGATCCCCGTCAAAACATTCATGGATCTTGACCGGTCTTGTTTTTCCCTTTACTACTACTTCACCCAGGAAGCGGGTATGATATTTTGCTTCATCTGCCAACTGGTCGAAAGAAGTTTCACTAATTAATATCCCGGTATGGTAAAACTTATTCAGGCTTTCCAATCTTGACCCGATATTTACGGTATCGGCAATGGTAGTAGCATTCATTCGATTACTATCTCCTGTGATTCCCATGACAAGTGGCCCTGTATGAATTCCGACCCCTACTTTAATTGGTTCTCGACCTTTACCAGTCCTTTGAATATTAAATTCACCGATGTTTTTTTGTATACCTATTGCCGCAATCAGGGCATCTTCAGGAGAATCCATAAATACCGCCATAATGGAATCTCCCAGGTACTGCAAAACAAAACCCTTATTGTCCCGGATAATGGGCCCTACCCTTGCATTGAAAGCATTAATGAATTTGTAGTTATCTTCCGGGCTCATGGTTTCGGACAAACTGGTAAAATCCCGGATATCTGTAAATAATATACTTACCTCCCTGGAGGCATAGTCGCCCAGCGATACTTCAGTAATTTTTTCTCTTCCTATAGACCTTAAAAACTCATTAGGAATAAATTTATCTGAAACGCTGAATATCCTGTTCAGGTCAAGTTGGGTCTGCAAACGAGCCAGAAACTCCTCTTTGGAAAAAGGTTTGGACAAATAATCATTGGCGCCTGTAGAAAATCCCTGCACGAGATCCTGCAGCTGATCCTTTGCTGTGATCATAATTATCGGCAGTTCACTGGGAAGATATTTTTCACGGATCTTTTCGCAGACTTCATATCCTGACATTCCGGGCATCATAATATCTAAAAGTACCAGGTTGAAATCCGGTGTTGCTTCTATTGCCTTCAATGCATCCTTGCCGTTAAGTGCCTGGGTTATCGCGTAGTTCTTCCCTGACAAATGGTTTTTGAGTACCTGTTGATTCACCGGTTCATCATCCACGACAAGTATCTTTACCGGTTCATTCTTTTCTCCCTGGGCAGCTGACGCTTCTTCCCGTAAGATATCTTCCTTTATTATTTCACTGATTCCCGGACCGGGTGCATTTTCAATGATCTCCGACTCAGGTAAGGAGGGTTCAGGCAAGCGATCTGCATCCTGCGCAAGAGGCAGGGTGAAATAGAAGGTTGATCCAATATTAATTTCAGATTTTACCCATATTTTCCCCTGGTGCAATTCAATGATTTTTTTACTGATACTTAAGCCCAGGCCTGTGCCGGCAAACTCCCTTGACACCGATCCATCGGCCTGTTCGAATTCCTTAAAAATATCTTCGCGTTTTTCTTCCGGGATGCCGATACCAGAATCCTGAACAAAAACCTCTACGTAATCATCATGGGCATGAGCACCCACTTTGATACATCCTTCGTGTGTAAATTTTATAGCGTTACCAATCAAATTATAGAAAATCTGGTTGAGACGGGATTCGTCAGCATAGACTGCAGGCACAGCGCGTTTGATTGCGGTGATGATATCGAGATGGCCATCCCCGACGGCACCCGAAAGGCTGCCCTCTACCCCGTCGATCAGTCCAGTTTGCAGCCCCTGGTTCCGCTCGGAGCCCGAGAGACCGACGACGCTACCAAC
>CBDUCT010000335.1:0-4453 GCA_965365715.1 uncultured Cyclobacteriaceae bacterium
AGTAGATTCTATACCAACATCGCAATCACCACCATCAAGAATATAGGGAATTTTATCTCCCAACTGATCATTCACATGTTTCACACTCGTAGGGCTGACATATCCGAAGGGGTTGGCACTTGGAGCAGCCAATGGAAAACCGAGGGAATTGAGTAAGTCCAGGGTTAGCGGATGATCTGGTATCCGTATGGCAACAGTACTGAGTCCGGAGGTTACCATGTCCGGAACAACTGCTTTTTTCTTCAAGAGAATGGTCAGCGGCCCCGGCCAGAATCTGGCTGCCAATTCCTTTGCTTTTTCAGGAACATTATCAACCATATCTTCTGCCTGTTCAATTGAGTCGACATGAACGATCAGGGGATCAAAAGAAGGCCTGTTCTTGACTTCGAATATTTTCACAACAGCTTCTTCACTGAAAGCATTGGCTGCAAGGCCATATACGGTTTCCGTGGGTATTGCCACCAATCCATCCTGCTGCAAAATGCTTTTCGCCTTTTCTATGTCCTTTCCAGATTCAGCCATGTAAATTACCGCTTATCAGGATGCAAAACTAATCATAGATATTTTTATATGCTTTTAAAGTACAGTCATAAATGAAATTATTCATAAATTAGCAATCAAGGCCAGCGAAAGGCTGTATCGCGGAAATACAAAAAATAAATCAAATGGATAGTAAAACCAGAAAAATCCTCAGGGCAGTATCAATTATTATAGTTCTAGTTGCCGTATTCATTCAACTGGATTTTATAAAATTGAACATCACTGTCATTACAGAAAATATAGTCTGGCTTATGATCATAGCCTACGGATTATTACTTATTACATCCAAGGGCTGAGTATATAGTATCGGAATAAAGACTACCTAATATGTATGACTGGATGTTTCTTCTCGCCGGGCTGATCATTGGATCATTGTCCGCTTTTCTCATTACCAGGTTATATATGAAAACGAAAAGGGTGCTTACCATTGATGAAAAAAACACCCTGGATCAGGACCTGAAAAACATGGAAGTGGAGAACCGTGTTCAGGTCGATAAATACGAGGCCCTTTTTGCAGAATTTCAGGAAATCAAGAAAGATCTGGAAGAAGAAAGGAATAAAACACTGGATCTAAGCAACACCGTGGCCCGCAGCGAAGGGGATTATAAAAATCTACAGGAAAAACTCAATAGCCAAAAGGAAGACCTCCAGAAATTACAGGAGAAATTTTCCATGGAATTTAAGAACCTTGCCAATGAGATCCTCGAGGAAAAAAGTAAAAAATTTACAGATCAGAATAAAATAAACATAGGGGAAATTCTGAATCCACTAAAGGAGAAGATCTCAGAATTTGAGAAGAAAGTGGAGGAGACCAATAAGGAAAGTATTAACAGAAATGCCGCGCTTAAGCAGGAACTGAAAACTTTAAGTGATCTTAATCAGAAGATAACAAAGGATGCTGAAAATCTTACTAAAGCATTAAAAGGTGAATCCAAAACCCAGGGAAATTGGGGTGAATTCATTCTTGAGAGTATCCTCGAAAAGTCAGGACTGACAAAAGACCGGGAGTATCAGGTCCAGGAATCTTTTAATTCAGCGGATGGCAGGCTTCAACCTGATGTGATCATTAATTTACCGGAGGATAAAAATGTAATCATAGATGCCAAGCTTTCCCTGGTGGCCTATGAAAGATATATGTCGGCAGAAGATGAAACAGAAAAGCAAAAGTATCTGAAAGAACATATTGTATCGGTCAGAAAACATGTGAAGGATCTTAGTTCTAAGAACTATCAACAACTTTATAATGTCTCAGGTCTCGATTTTGTGCTTCTATTTATGCCCGTGGAACCGGCTTTCGGCCTGGCCATTCAATACGATGATCAGTTGTTTATGGAAGCCTA
Source organism: uncultured Cyclobacteriaceae bacterium (assembly GCA_965365715.1). GTDB lineage: Bacteria > Bacteroidota > Bacteroidia > Cytophagales > Cyclobacteriaceae > JAGTVG01. Next base: position 1,881 of record CBDUCT010000335.1, read on the forward strand.
TGAAAAGAATATTGTTATTGTAAGTCCATCTACCCTGATCGCCACCCTCAGGACCATAGCCAGTATCTGGAGACAGGAAAACCAGAATCGGAATGCAATTGAGATAGCAAGGCAAAGTGGATCACTGTATGATAAATTCAAGTCATTTACGGATGATCTGATCAAGGTCGGGGATGGCATCAAGACAACCCGGAAAAATTATGAACTGGCAATGAATAAACTTACTGAGGGGAAGGACAACCTCATCAGAAAAACAGAAAGGCTTAAAGAATTAGGCGCAAAAGCCTCCAAAGCGATCGACCAGCGATTACTCGACAGGTCGGAGTAATTGATCTATGTTTTTATATTTCTTTTTTTTAAATTGCCAAAAATATTTTTTAAATCATGGGACAATTTCATATCGATAAAGATATCCCTGCAGAACCAGATAAGATCTGGAGTATCCTCACAGATTTCGAACAAAAAGATGACGAAAATACTACCATAGAGATCATAGAACCCGGAGATCCTGAAAAACACCATCAGGGTATGGTAAGAAAAGTCATTACAGGCAAGGACTCTGTCACCGAGAAAATACTGGTCGTTAAACCCAAAGAGTCCATCGAATATCAATTACTTACCGGCGCACCCGTTCATGACTACTATGGTACTATATTCCTGTATCCCGGAAGAAAAGCCACGACGGTTCGGTGGGTGGTAACTTTCCGTCCCAATTTCCCCTGGCCGGAATGGATGATCCGGAAGACAGCTATGAATAAGATCCACAAGGTACTGGATGAAATTGCTGAAAAAGCTGTCAGTTAACAAAGGTCTAAACTAAGATCATACCAATGACTCCAGCCGGTATCTTATGGCTGCTCAAACCCGACGCAAATTATTTAATATAACATGGCTTTAAGATCCACATGATTCAATTCCAGGTTACATATCTTACCCTGGTTCTAAATCGGGTATCGGCTCATCCAAATATCAAACGGCTTTAGTTTTCTGAGCTAACTCCCTCTTAAAATAATTTTGTGGCAGATTATTCATATCTCAAGGTCTTGGCAGGATTAATTCGTGCAGCCTTGAAGGACTGGTAACTTACCGTTAAAACAGCTACCATGAGGGCAAACAAACCACTCATTAAAACTGTCCATATACTGATATCCACCCGGTAAACAAAATTCTCCAGCCATTTCGACATGAAATAATAGGCCGGGAAAACTGCGACAATAAAGGCTATGCCGATATACTTGATAAACTCAAAGGACAATACCTGCATAACGCCCACTACGGAGGCTCCCATGACCTTTCTGATGCCTATTTCCTTGGTGCGCTGCTCTGCCGTGAATGCAGCCAGTCCAAATAGTCCAAGGCTGGCAATAAATAAGGCCAGGATGGTAAAAATAGTGAACAATAGACCCAATCTTTGTTCCGATCTGTACAGCTCGTCAAACTGCTCATCCAGGAAGGAATATTCGAAAGGAGCATCCGTGGCAAACTCCTTCCATGTAGATTCTACGAATTCCACGGCTTCTCCCGGATCTTCAAATTGTAAGCGGACGGTCATATCGTTCCCAAAATCCCCCAACCGAATCATCAAGGGCCGGACCTCGTCACGTAAAGATTCGAAATTAAAATTCTTTAAAACACCCACCACGGTTAATTCCAATGGTTCCGATCCATTAAAACTGATTAATTTTTCTCCGATCGGATCCTCCCATTCCATTTGATCCACAATGGCCTGGTTCACCAGCATAGCCGTTGAATCAGAAAGAAAATCCCTGGAGAAATCACGCCCTTCCTCCAACTCAAATCCCATGGTCTCCATATGTTCGTGGTCACCGAAATAAACACCTATGATATGGTCTTCTTCCATACCGGGTTTTCTGAAAATGGTCGTATTGTTAACCCCCGGTATAACACTATTGGAATAACTGGCGGCCGGGATTGAGTTATGACTCATGAGCGCATCTTTAAAAGCTTTACGGTTATTTTCGAGACGGCTCACGTTGGCGATGATCAGTACATTCTCCTTATTAAATCCCAGATTTTTCTTTTGAGTATATTGAAGCTGGTTATAAACAATTCCGGTACAAATGATCAATAAAATGGATATGGAGAATTGTAATATTACCAGCACACTTCGAATCCTGCCACTTTTCATTCCCTTGGAGGCCTGCCCTTTCAATACTTCCGTTATTTTAAAACTTGTCAGGTAAAATGCAGGGTATGAACCAGCTAGAAATCCGACCACTATGATAAGTGTTACAAGGCCTATGATCATCCATGGTGACAGCAGTATCTGATAACTCAGGATTTTACCGGAAACCATATTAAACTGGGGAAGCAGGAGTATGGTTATTATTGTTGCAAATACAACCGACACCAAACTGTAAATAATGGATTCAATCAGGAATTGCCCCATTAATTGTCGTTTCAGGGATCCGAATGTTTTCCGCATCCCGACCTCCCGGGCCCTTCCGGCAGATTTTGCTGTGGAAAGGTTCATAAAATTAATGGAAGCTATGATCAGGATAAATAATCCAATAGCGATGAAAATATAAATATAGGATATGTTTCCAGGGGGT
>CBDUCT010000336.1:0-4425 GCA_965365715.1 uncultured Cyclobacteriaceae bacterium
ATTATTCAGCATAAAGAAATCAGCCCGTACATGTAACCTGCTAATATCATACATGCCGTTACTGTATGCCTGCCATCCATTCACATACCCAGCCTTTTTTCTCTGGGAAACACCCAGGCTCAGGAAATTCTTATTATCCTTTTTTATTCCCGCTTTTACATTAAATATATTATCATTAGACAGACCCTCGTCCCGGGCCCGGTTATAACTCCAGTCCCGGTTAAACTCTACCGGTCTGAACCGATCGATAGCCCTGAAATCTTTATTATTAAATTCATAATCAACCTGACCAGTGAAAAAATATCCTGGCAGAAAACCAATCTTTTTGTCCTTAGTAACAAATCCGCTTTTTATCGCTATTCCCTTCAATCCGTCGGAAGACTTATTATATAAATTATCATTATGATTGGAAATAGCCAACTCTGTAAAGAATTTATTATTCCTGCCAAGATTATAGGCCGTATTCACACTGATCATCTGTTTCTTTTTCGGCAGGGGAACAACCCGCATGGGTATGAAATTACCCTGCGATATACCATCAATTGGCGACACCCATTCATATATTTTCCCATTCTGGCCACTTGAACTTCTTACATAATCTCCTTTACCCATCATAACTTCTGTAAATACAACCTGATAAAAAGCACTATCCGGATTATCAGATTGTTTAAATATGGTGGCCACATTAGCGGAAACATCCAGTGTATCTATCTTTTTATATAATACCCGGTCTTCAGAAAACCCAATCGAATCCCACCCCGGAATCGTGGCATTCCCTTGTTCCGGGTCCACACCGCTCAGGATCCCTTTTTCCAGATCACTCAGCTCGAAGGTCATAGGTTGATTTGGATTGTCCTTTTCCTGAAAATAATTGACTGAAACCTCAAGATCCTTAATATTCTGATGATGGGAAGCTGTAACTACCGTTCTGCTGTAAGCCTGATTGGTATATTCAAAATCGATCTGGATCCTTGAATACTTCGTGATCATAATTCTACTGGTAAATGTGATCTCGGCTGTATTATAATCAATAACATAATCGTTATTAAATCCCCGCTCAAGAAGTCTGCCATCGAGATATACCCTTTCTGAATTAGCTAAAATAATTATGAAATTCTCATTGTCCGGACCGTATATCTTGTAGGGCCCCATAATGCCATCCAGCACATCCAACTGGTAGGAAGAAAACTTCCCTTTTGACACCGAAACAGATAGCTTGCTTTCTGACCTGACCTGATCATTGAATGCGTACTTTCCACTCGCCTCAGCTCCCTGGACATTCCTGTGATACCTGAGAAAATAAGATGAAGGATTTAGTAACACGATATCCCCCCCGGCAAGAGAAAAATTGTCATTATAGATCTGGAAAAACACATTATCGAAATCCTGAACCAGTTTCGTATTCCCTTCCGGTTGGTAAGGGATATTCTGATCGGTTATGGATGCTCTAATATTCAGTTTTTCACTCAGCCTGCCATCCATTTGAAGGTTCAATACGGAATTCACAAATATATCCTGCCGGTTCCCGAAAGTTATACCACGGCTTATAACTCCTGACTTATTTAGATTCGGGGTGGTAAACAATTCCTCTCTTCGTTCATTTAATATTGAAATTCTAGGTTTAGATGCAGACTTAAACATAGCTGTACTGTCATAGATCTCCATATTCTTATGATACACTTTGCTGTGCATCGCATATGGATAGACCTTATATCGTAATAATATGGAATCAAGATGCTGCCGTGGCTGGATCCTAACCTCCCCTGTCCCAAGACTATATTGAATATCTGCTTTTAATGTTGAATCGACAACCTGAATAGATCCGGGAACAATGCTTAAGGAATCGAGAATAACAGGCCTGTCAAAACCAGATACCCACTTTTGTTTTTCATTACTTTTTTGGGCCACAGCTTTGAACGAAACGATGATGATCAACAATCCTAATAATCCTCTAACTACTTTCAAGACATCACAGGTAATTCAATATAAAATGAAGTTCCAATTCCAATTCTTGTGTCAAACCATAATTTACCCCCGGCATGCTCCACAGCTCTTTTTGTTATTGCCAGGCCAATTCCCGATCCACTATACTTTGTGCTGAAATTAGGCATAAAAACTTTTTCCCTGATCTCCTCAGGAATTCCCTTCCCATTATCTTCCACGGTAATCAACACTCTATTCTGAGTAGTTTCCTTTAGTGATAAATGAATAACAGGTTTAATCCCTTTTTCCACAGCCTGTATCCCATTAATGATAAGGTTAGAGACAGAACGGCCGATCCAGTTCGGATCTCCAACTACATGAATATTCTCATTCGGGATATCAGTGTCGAATTCGATTTCCCTATTGTTTATGTATATGTTGATAGATCTCTTCAGCAATTTAACAATATCAAATCTTTCTTCTTCGGGTATTGGCATATGGGCGTAATCTGAGAAGGAGGTGGCAATATCGCTTAATGTATCAATATTATGAAGAAGAGAATTAATGGATTTTTCAAATTTAGACCGCTCTGATTCCTGGAGATCCGACAAGCGCATATTAAGATGCTGAAGCGTTAACTTCATGGGTGTAAGTGGATTTTTAATTTCATGAGCCACTTGTTTGGCCATTTCCCGCCAGGCTGCTTCTTTTTCAGTTTGTGCCAGTGCCTTCTTGCTTTCTTCAAGTTTGAGCAGCATCTTATTATATTCGGAAACCATCCGGCCGATCTCATCCGTTGAATTATATTGCAGTGGTTCGTTGATACCTGTCAGCGTAGTTCTTCTCAATCTTTCGGTTACAAACCTGAGCGGAAAGGTCAGATAATTTGAAGCAATAAATGAAAGAATTATGAAACCTATAAAGATAATTGTGAAGATCCCCAGAATATTTACGATCAATCCGGTTAAGTTCCGGTTGATTATTTCTTCAGATCCGAAAAAGGGAATGCTTAATATACTGATCAGACTGCCATCATCCGGGGATTTTATGCCAACATATGCAATTTTATAACCCTGTTTGCCAAAAGATTCCTCTAAAACAAGGCTTTTAACACCAATTTCCTTGATCTCAGCAAGGGCTACCGGATTAATCACTTTGGCCAGGATTCCCTTATCGTATATCAGTGGCTGGGTTGCTACCAGTAGCCTACCCTGGTTTTGCCGGATATTGAATATGTCCATATCCAGTTCAGAAAAATCTGCCAGTTCATTTATACTACTTTCCAACTCTTCCTTGTTCATGAGGTCCTCATTGAATCTTTCGAGGTAACTTGTTAAATTATTCCCGGTAGTCTCGACCTCTTCCAGGTATCCCCTGTTTGTTTCAGCCTTATAATCACTCGTGGACCGGGTAAGGGTGGTTATACTTATGACGAATAATGGTATAAAAAAAGCGAGATTTAAGAACAATTGGATCCTGGCAATATAATTCAGGGCCCTGCCTTTAATGTTAAAATATACCACATAGGCAATCAAACCAACCAGCAGCAGGAAAGATAGAATAATGAAGAGAAAGGAAAAATTCGCAAAGAAATAACTCCAGGGATATTCAGGTGATGAAATGATATAGGTTTTATTATTATTGGCCGGGAACCCATAGTGACGATAATTCCCTTCACTCAAGCCTCCGCTGAATAGTTTCTGGCCGTTAAGGTGTTTCCGGTTAAAATTACTTTCATAATTATAGTTACCCGAAGTATTCAGCAACCTGTCATCCCGGAATAAAGCATAATCATACTGATCATCAAAATAATTGAGTGAAAGGATGTCATCCAGCAAAAGCCTGGGATATACCCTGTAAGGGATAATGCTCTTCAGGCGTAAATCAAGTATAATATACCCTATGGTAGAATTATATAGGCTTAATGGGATAAAATCCAGATAGATCTTTCTTACAACCGGTGTCTCATAATTATAAAAATATATGTTTTCATATTCAGTCTTATATGTGTCAATGGCGAAGTTCTGTCGTAAATAAAAGTATGAGTTCCCTGAACTGGAAGCAAGAGGTTCTCCCCTGCTATTGAACATAAAAATCCTGATCTCAAACTTATCCAGGTAATTATTCAGGTGTACCCTGCGTATTTTTTCTTCAATGATCTCTTTTGATCCGAAAGGACTAGACAATCTTTGTTTTAAAAACACATCATTCTGTATTTTTTCTGAGGCCTCTTGAAGAAAGAATTCTGTCATTGGGTCGTTTTCCTGCATCAGCTGTTCGGCAAACCTTTCCCTGTTGATTTTTTCCTTGGTTAGTCTAACCTTATTAATAGCGATGGCTCCTAAAAGTCCTGATATGATAAATATGATCAGGATGGCAGGTGGGATGGATTGAAAGGATATTTAACCAACACCACCCTTGAAGTCAATGATGTATTGAAAAACTATAAAGAGCTTTGGAAAATAGAAAAGGCATTTAGAATATCAAAGACAGATTTAAAAG
>CBDUCT010000337.1:0-4423 GCA_965365715.1 uncultured Cyclobacteriaceae bacterium
GAACAGGCGGAAAGCGGCCGATGCGGTCTGTGCCATCAGGAAAAGAACCGCCCCGGTCTTGTGTGCATAAAAGCCATAACGCTCCTTAAGAAAAGAATAAATTGAGATGGCCTGGATCTTATAATAGACCGGCAGCATAAAGAAAGCGACGATCAACAGGCCGATAGCATACCCGATTACCATCTGAAAATACGAGAACTGGGTATCGACGACCTGTCCGGGTACTGAGATAAATGTAATGCCTGAGATCCCGACGCCTACCATGCCATAGGCCACGAGAAACCAGGGCGCCTTACGATTGGCTATGAAAAAGGTGGCGCCATCCGCCTTCCTGGCGGTTAATCTCGAGATCAGGTACAACAACCCGAAATATACCCCGATTATCAGTATTATAATACCGGCACTCACGAATCAGGAATAATGACGGTCTCAACGCCCAGAAAATTGCCTATTTTTTTTATCGTTTCCGCCTTGTGTCCGATACCCAATGCAAAATGATGGGATGGGCCTTCATGGAACCATCGCTTCAGGAACGTCCGGACATCCGGTTTAAAAAATCCACGGGTGTTTGTATTGCCTGTTGGGGGAATTGGACCACTCTTCGATTCGCCCTCGGCGATTATAAATTTAAATTTCCCGTCTTCCTTCTGGGCTATTCCCAGCATGGTAATGGGGCCTTCCTTGATCTTGAACTCAACACTGGCCCCATGTCCCGGCTTGCCATGGTATTTTTTGAGGCTGCGCAATACAGGTTTACCCTCGGCGATGTTGATATGATGCGGGCCATCATGACCGACCAGTACAAATCCTTCTTTAAAATCGATTGGATGAAATTCGGCAAAACTGCCCCCTATTTCCAGGCGGTCCATGATCAGCATGGCAATGCAGGTTTTAAGGTCCATCTCGCCGCACATCGGGAATCCACCGGCGGTCAACAGGGAATTACCTACTATAAAATTCGTTACCAGCTTTCTCATTTCAGAACCGGGTTCTCCTTCATAATAATATGCCAGTCCGTCCAGTTTTTTGTCGTCGATAAAATGCTTCAGCGCCACGCCTACCCGCGCTGCCGTGTCAAGATCTTCATCTTTCAGTTTTTCTGTTATCGGATCCGATCCCGGATCGGGGAAATCAAAGAACGATTGAATAGATCTCTTATAGTCTTCAATCTCATCTTTTTCTGCCTCTTTATAATGCACAAACACATCGTCCGGCTCAGTTTGAACGATATGACATCCGAAAGTAGCCGCCATCAAGGTAGCGTCGGTATGCATGTCGAACATAGTCTCCAGTACATGCCCCATCTGGGCAATTCTAGCATTTTTGAGACTGTTGAGTACCCTGGCGATCTGGCAATATTCCCGGATCTCCTCCGCTGCTTTCTGATCCTCATGCAACATCCCGATCACCAGGTCTGGTACGGGCTGCCCAAACCGGATAGCTACATTCATAAATTCAGGGACGGCACAGATGTCATCGTTGAACAATTCTTCATGTGTGCTTGACTGGTTGTAATCCAGGCCTTTACTTGGCTGAAGCGCCACCAACACCATCGGGACGTGTATTTCACGAAATACGGCAGCTATGGAACTGGAGGTCGCATAGGTGAGCATATCGATAAACAACAGGTCTATATTCGATCCCCGGATTTCAGGGACGATCTTACTGGCGGTTTCGGCACAGTCTGACAAACCGAAATTTACCGTTTCAACTTCATGTGCCATAACCATCTTTTCGAATACGATCAGTTTCGCATGCATCTGGTCAAGCAATCCTTCAAATTGATCCCAGTATGTATAGTGCCCGACGCCAATGATCCCGACCCTGGCTTTCAGGGGCTTTATTCTATCAATAAGCTTTTTTTCTGTCTTTAATGCCATAATTTCGATACTATAAAAATGATTATTGTCTGCATTTTGGTAACACCATTAAAGTGCAATCATTTAAGATTTTTCAATTTTTGGACAATGTTTTTTGATGCTTCTGCAAAAATCAGAATATCAACGGAATAGCCAATAAACTGGACTCCTGCCTCTATCCATTTTTGAGCATTTTCGGGGGAGGTAACAAAAGTGCCTGCTATCATCCCTTTATCCTTTATTTTGCTTACAGTCTGTCCGATGATCTTTATAACTTCAGGGTGATCTACCTGTCCTGGTACTCCGAGGGATTGGGAAAGATCATAGGGCCCTATAAAAATAATATCTATATCCGGTACTTCCATTATGTCATCCAGATTATCAATTGCCTCTTTACCTTCCAGCTGTATGATCAGTACATTTTCATTTGACCTGGAAAAATATTCTTCACTATTCATCGCCGAGTATTTGGCAGCTTTTACTACCCCTGAAACCCCTCTTTCTCCCTTTGGATAAAACCTGGTTGCTTTAACTACTTTGTGAACTTCTTCTGCATCTTTAATTTGAGGTACCAATATCCCTTTCGCCCCGGCATCCTGAACTGCTCCAATCATAGGAAGATTTCCGGGTGGCGTTCTTACCACGGGAAAAGTTCCCGAGACTTCAGCTGCCCTGATGAGATTATGTAACTGATCTAAAGAAGCCGGCCCATGTTCAAGATCGGCTACGACAAAATCGAAACCCGTATGACCTGCAGATTCTATGAACGCAGGATCTGTAGTATTCATAAATGGTCCAAAAACAGGTTGGCCGGAATCCAGATTTTTTTTGAATTGCATGATATTCCTTAATAAAAAAATAAAACAGGTTTCATTCAGTTTATCAGAACTTCTGAGAACCTCGAAAAAGGTGTAATTTATGTATATCAAATTTAAGAAAAGAAACTATTATATCATGTTTTTGGGGATATACCTTCTGGATAATGATCTTTTTTATACGATATATGCTATTGAGTTGATCTCCTAGACTTTAAGATCAGGATTAACGATCCTCTTCCCTAGGTTTAGTACAATTTGTTTCATACATTGGAAAATTAAACCTTGCCCGGATTAATAGTATACATCCAAATTGATACCTCAGGGGCAAGACAAAGATCATCAGGGTTAGATCTGAATTTGAGAATATTATAAACTAAACTATTATCACCAAAAAACTATTTTAAATATGCCATTATTTCCATCAATCGGGCCTGAGGACAAGGTGCCTCATGCCTTTGCAAAATTCAATACCGGAATTGAAAGACCGTTGATCGTATTGCATCAGGTATTAATGAGGGGAGGGGATTCTCCGTTTAGTGAATCCGAGCGTGAATTACTGGCTTCCTTTGTATCAGGAACCAACGCCTGCCAGTACTGCACCGGTGCCCATACCGCCACTGCCGTCGAGTTAGGCGTCGATGAAGCGCTAATAAAAAGTCTTTTAAATGATATTGATTCTGCTGATGTGGAAGATAAATGGAAACCTCTTTTCAAGTTTGTACGAAAATTAACTTTGGAACCGACTACAATGGTACAGGCTGATGCAGAAGCCGTATTTAATGCCGGCTGGTCTGAGCGGGCATTGTACGATGCCATAATAATCTGCTGTACATGGAGTTTCATGAACCGTTATGTTGAAGGTTTGGGATTGAGTGTGATCCCGGAACAGTTTGCCATGGAAGGTAAGATGCTGAAACCGGGTTATGACGGAATTTTCAAGATGTTTGATTTAAAATAATTTAACTGAACAAATATCTGCCAGTTACCCGGAATTATTTTCAGTTCTCAAAAAATGGTATTAGCCAAGAAAAATAGAAAGAATTTATAACAGGCAGAGTTAACAAGGTATAAAATATTCGGACGCGTTGGGTTTTTTCCGGTGCTCTAAAGGTGAATTTCTCCTGTACTTCGCATCTCATTGACCTGATCTCTGATCGTGGTTTTTTCTTCTTGGACTCTTTTCATGATGATATCGAATTGAGGATCTTCCCATAGATTCTCAAAAGCCGGGAATATCATGATAAAATCCTGCATGCCTACGAAAAAACCGGATTCTTCAAGTTCTGATAGATAATGAATTGCTTTTTCTTTTTCATTCAGCAAAGAATATGTACCGGAAAGTATCCAATAGGTGCGTGTTAAATCCCACCGGTTCAAATTCTCATTAAGCAGATCTTTTTGGATTATGATAAGGTCCTCCAATATGCTATTCCCTTCCTCTGTTCTCCCGGTTTCAAGATAAAAGCAGGCATTCATCAATGCATCTAAAAACCTTGGCAAACTTGGAGTTTCCGGTATCATATGGTAATATTCTTCCGCTTTTTCAATATCCCCCAGAACCATGGCGGTTACAAATTTTTGTCTGATACAGATCTTTTCACAATGAGATATGGTGTAAATAGAATCGAGAAATTGCACTACTGCATCATAATCTGCCTGACATAACAGCAAATAACTGTAATATCCAAAGAAAACGCATTCCTTACGGATATCCATTGCCGTTTTCATATATTTTAAAGCACTGGG
>CBDUCT010000338.1:0-4422 GCA_965365715.1 uncultured Cyclobacteriaceae bacterium
GGGATTGTATACACACATTTCTTTTATGATTTTTTTACGGAATACTGGAATAAGCCTACCGATGAAATGGTCGTTGAGCAGGACGAACAGGGGAACTCAGGCTTATTGCAGGTATATGGCAACTGGAAATACCGCATCAACGATAAGCTTACCTTTGTAGGGGGCTTGCATTACCTCAACAACCTGTTGAACGAAACGGGTTCGATTGAACCCAGGGCAGGCCTGAAGTGGCATTTTACCCCAACCCAGAGTCTGAACTTCGGATTCGGCATTCATAGCAGGATGGAATCCCTTCCTACCTTTTTTGTTCAAACCCAGGGGGAAAACGGTGCAATGCGAAAGCCGAATTACTGGCTGGGATTTCCAAAATCCAGGCAATATGTAATAGGGTACCAGAATTTCTTTACCCCTAACCTGATGATGAAGGTTGAGGCTTATTACCAGGATCTATATGATATTGCGGTAGAGGATGATCCGAATAGTTCGTTTTCAATGCTGAATGCAGTATCCTGGTATACAGAGAGGGAACTTGTCAATGAAGGCAGCGGGTATAACTACGGACTTGAGCTTACCCTGGAAAGGTATTTTGCCGATACGTATTACTTCATGCTGACGGGATCATTATACAATTCAAAATATAAAGCACTGGACAATATTGAAAGAGATACTCGGTTCAATGGTAATTATGTTGGAAACTTCCTTTTCGGGAAAGAGTTTATTTTCGCTAAGAAACCAGGTAAATCGAAGATACTGAGTATAAATGCTAAGATATCATATATCGGTGCCAGAAGGTTCTCCCCAATCGACCTGGAAGAAAGCCGCGAATACGGTTATACACGTGTAGATGAGTCCCAAGCTTTCACGCTTCGGGGGGACGATATTTTCATTGCCAACCTGGGAATTGCATACCGGATAAACAAAAGAAAGACCAGCCAGGAAATCAAACTGGATATACAGAACCTAACCAACGCAGACGGTATGGTGGACCAGTATTATAACAGTGCGACAGATGAGATTGAATACGTCAATCAACTTGGGATGCTACCGAACATCATGTATACCATAGAGTTTTAAACGTTCTAATAACTGCGTTTTAATTCAGATCAGAAGTTGAATATTGACCAATTGCTTAATTAGTTCAATCGAATTTTAGTACCTTTATGCCCCTGTTACAATTTCAGGATGGATTTTAGGTCGTCCTGAAACTTTGTTTAAAAATAATTTCAAAAAGTTAAACAATAATCGGCGCAGTCGGTTATAATACATATCATGAAGATTACGGTATGCAGAAAAGAACATTTTAACGCAGCTCATCGTTTATTCAACCCGGATTGGACGGAAGAAAAGAATGAAAGGGTTTTCGGAAAATGTAATAATCCAAATTTTCATGGGCACAATTATGAATTGATTGTGAAACTATCCGGGGAACCGGATCCTGATACGGGTTATGTCTATGATCTCAAGAAATTGAGTGACTTAATCAAAGGTAATGTTCTTGATAAGTTGGATCATAAAAACCTTAATTTGGATGTAGAAGAATTTAGGAAACTAAATCCGACTGCAGAAAACATTGCAGTTGTGGTATATAACATTCTTAGAGAAAAAATTGAAAATAAACTTGATATAAAAATTATCCTTTATGAAACGGAACGGAACTTTGTTGAATACCCCGCTTAATGGTTTTTCACATGATGATATAGGTGACGAGCATGTAGCCACATCTGTGGAAACGCCACTAAGGACTGATGCCTTTGAAATGGATGATGAGCTCAAAATGGAGTTAATAAAAAAACATTTCACTGAGATCATGCACGTTCTGGGACTTGACCTTGAAGATGACAGTCTGAAGGGCACTCCCTACAGGGTAGCTAAAATGTATGTCCAGGAGATATTCAGCGGTCTGGATCCAAAAAATAAACCAGATATCAAGTTATTTGAAAACAAATATAACTATAAGGAGATGCTGGTTGAAAAGGATATCTCTTTCTATTCCAATTGCGAACATCATTTTGTTCCGATTATTGGAAAAGCACATGTGGCTTACATATCCTCCGGGTATGTTATAGGTCTATCCAAAATACACAGGATCGTTAATTACTATGCCAAACGTCCTCAGGTTCAGGAAAGGATGACCATGCAGATTGCCAATGAGCTCAAGAAAGTATTAAAAACAGATGATGTAGCGGTGGTAATAGACGCTGAACATCTCTGTGTTTCATCCAGGGGTATAGAGGATACCACATCAAGCACAGTAACCTCACATTATGCCGGAAAGTTTGCAGAAGACACTCATAAACAGGAATTTCTTCAACATATTTATCAGAAATGATTTGGTTGGTGTAGTTGGTTATCAGGTAAAGTCGGCTCTCTATGGGCCGGCTTTTTTTTGCCCGGAATCCCAGGTTCCAAAATCATGGATAGTCATGCAGAATAAAATTTTTCAGTAAATCCCATTGTATCAGACATTAGAATGAAGTATTTGAGGAACCGATCAGGTTCAAGGTAAATTCCATCCAGGGATCCTGCCCAGTGAGGCAATCATTTACGGATATAGTCATTGGATAATCAACATTAAACAGATCTCCCATTTTATAACCCTTTACATTAGTTATAAAGGTAGTCCGGGGAATATTAACATCGATATGCGTGTTGGGTAATTTGAATTGTCTGCTGTTGTCATTACAATAAAACCAGCTTCCTGGTTCTTCACCGATAAAGGTGGCACGATCATGATACCTCAATAAGGAGATCAGATGACCCGTCGTAGATAAACAGCCTCCATCCACCAGCACATAGCAATTCCCCTTGAAATTATTCTCTGCTGGCTCCATAGTACTATAGAGTGGTTGAAATTCAGGAACCTCTTCAACAGGTTGGAAATAGGTAAAATTCTCTGATGTCAGAAAGGAATACAATATCGCTGCGAAAATTGGATGCCCACCCTGATTACCCCTAAGGTCAAGTACAAGGTTATTGATTTCTTCCTTTTGAATTTCTCTGAACATACTGTCCATTAATTGCAGATAATCATTTACATCAGGAAGTGCAAAAGATTTAATTTGTATGATAGCGGTACTCATTTCCGGATTCAAAGGATGGATTACAGGCAATTCATGAATAGCAGATTCCCTACCAATAGAATAAGATTCGTATGATACAGCTTCAATATTGATTATATGAGACTCATTGCTGGCTGATTCCCTGTATTCAATTTGAAATTGTTCTGAGTTATTCAGGAGATTGAAGTAGGATCCAAAATCCCTGTTGATCTCATAGTATTTTGTTGTTTTATTATACCCTTCAGCAGGTATCATAGAGAGCAGCCTTGCAATAATATTTTCCATGGGTACATGGTTTATACTGATAATTTCAGATCCAGGTATGATATATTTCTTATCATTTACGCTCCCGAGGGCCCAGGCATTTTTATCTCTAATAAACACCCTGACAGGGAAATAGTGATTAAACTTTTGTTGCGCCCGGATATATTTCTCAGGCAGTCTGACCCCGGTATGACTACATCCTGTTTTAGCTACTACCGGAGCTATCAACTTATAATAACCACCTGCATTCAGGCCCGACCCCAGATTCTGTTCTATGGTTTTATATAATGCATCATAGGCTTCCTCAGTCGTATACAGATAATACTGGGGATGAATTTCAGAGAGATGCCCTCTCAGAAAAGTCAGATCCTCCTCCAGTTGTGCCGGGGAGAATTCCTCATTCAGAATTTTTTCCGATATTACAGTTGATGATGCTTTTGACAAGTTGTCCAACTTTTTCTTTGCAACTTGGACCGGGTGCCGGCTGCCGTCTGGAAAAACGAAATCGCCTTTTAATTCCGAGAGATCTTCATTGAATTGTCCGTCAAAGGTTGTTTCCTTAGCCGGTATCATGAAAGAAATCATCCTATTATCATATACAATGTTATCGATCTCATCATCCTGGACCATCGTTGATCCATCGAACATTTTAATCTTACCTGATAATTTCATATCCTCAGTTTCCAAGAGATGAATTTCCATCCTGAACTGTTTCATAAAAAGGCCTTCCCACAGTCCTTCCAGCTTATCCTGAGAACAAAACGCTGGAATAACCACAGTGAAAAAAAGGATCACCAAAGTGATGATTGTTGTTGTTTTATATTCCGTTTTCATGACCATTATTTTATAATTTAGATTATTGAGATTCATTTAACACAGTGTTGGTATTTTACTTATTGTTACCATTTTATTTGAGACATATATTACATAGAAATATTATTTTAATAGACACAAATGTTGTTGCGGGGTGAGAATCTGATTTTCCGGTATTACGCAAGAAGCACGCACAGTAATACCTGGTCTATTTCCTGACCGGCAGATAAGTCAGCAGCAACCAGGCTATGGCAGCCAGCGCCAGAGCCCACCACGAACGGAACCC
>CBDUCT010000339.1:0-4396 GCA_965365715.1 uncultured Cyclobacteriaceae bacterium
CGACTTATTTAAAGGACTTTACGTATATAGCCATAGGCTCAATAGGCCTGTTTTTGGGAGCTGAATTATTTGTTGGTGGTGCCCAGGACCTGGCCAGAAATATGGGCATCGAAGAGCGTGTTATTGGAATAACAGTAGTGGCTATAGGTACAAGTTTACCCGAATTGGTGACAGCGACAGTCGCTTCTTTCAAAAAGGAAACAGATCTGGCTCTTGGTAACCTGATGGGATCAAATATATTTAATATACTTTCCATCCTCGGGATTACTAGTATTATTAAGGAAATTAAGGTAAATGATGTGATTCTGAATACGGATATTATCTGGATGTTGGGTATAACACTCATAATACTCCCTATGATGTTATCCAAGAGACAGATAGGACGTGTTGAAGGTGCCATCTTACTGATGATATATATCTTTTATACATATAATGTAGTCTGGTAGTATTAATTTTGTCTGCTTTAGCTAAATATTTATCCGTTTACTTTGCCAGTATGTTTAAATTTATTGGCGGTCCGGCTATGGGAATGGCTTTTGGGCTGACATTCTGGGAAACTGTCGGTACTACTATTCTTGGTATGATGACTACCATTATTATCATATCGACCTTTGGGCCCGGATTCAGGAAATGGATCGATAAGATATTCAGGAGGAACAGGAAATTGTTTACCAAAAGAAACAGAAGGTTTGTCGCATTCTGGAAGAAGTACGGCCTTTTTGGTGTTTCTTTTTTAACCCCAGTGGTGTTTTCTCCGGTATTAGGCGCATTGCTCGTCAATGCTTTTGGTGGCTCTAAAAAGAAAATTATCACTTATATGTTGATCAGTGCCGTATTCTGGGCATTCGTTTTAACGAAATTCTCTTATCTTATTCCTCAGATCGTTCCATAAAATATTCTTACTGAAAGATGGTGCCGCTGTCCTTTTCAAGACCTGATGCCATTTATCTTCAGTAAGATTATTCCTTGATTACAATATATAGTAATTTTGAGAAAAACTAGTAGCACAAAATGGATGAGCAACCAAGCATAAAAGCGCTGGGATATCTTGATCTACCTGTTGAAGAAGGCCTGGATCTGGCCATTGAGATTGCCAACCTGAAGAAGGAAAAAAATGCCATAATTCTTGGTCATTTTTACATTACACCAGAACTGCAGGATATATCGGATTTTGTTGGAGACAGTCTGGGTCTTTCCCAGGAAGCTGAAAAGACTTCTGCAGATATAATAGTGTTTTTAGGTGTGCACTTTATGGCTGAAACAGCCAAAATTTTGAATCCAACCAAAAAAGTTCTTATCCCTGATCTCAACGCATCATGTTCCCTGGCTGAATCGGCTCCTGCTCATGCATTCAAAGCATTTAAGAACAAGTATCCTGATCATAAGGTTATCAGCTATATTAACTGTACTGCTGATATTAAGACTTTATCGGATGTGATCTGCACATCCTCCAATGCTGTAAAGATCGTTGAAAGCTTCGATAAAGATACAAAGCTTATTTTTGCTCCAGATAAAAACCTCGGGAACTATATCAACGGAATTACCGGTAGAGAAATGGTATTATGGGACGGGGCTTGTATGGTTCATGAACAGTATTCATTGGAAAAGATCCTCGATTTAAAAAGCAAATACCCAGATGCAAAGTTTATTGCCCATCCTGAATGTGAAAAACCGCTCTTAATCATTGCAGATTTTATTGGTTCTACTACAGCACTTCTTAATTATACTATTAATTCAAAAGATAATCGTTTTATTGTGGCTACTGAAAGTGGTATTCTGCATCAGATGAAAAAATCTTCGCCTGAAAAGATTTTCATGCCGGCACCGTCTGTTGATGCTACCTGCGGTTGTAATGATTGTAGTTACATGAAATTGAACACCATGGAGAAGCTATACCTTACCTTAAAATATGAACAACCTGAGGTGATTCTGAAAAAGGAAATTATGGATAAAGCACGTTCTCCCATACTCAGGATGTTGGAAATTTCGAAAAACTTATAATTTGACCTTGGAAAGATTTGAATCAGAATATTTAATTATCGGATCCGGGATCGCAGGGTTAAATCTGGCATTGCAGATGGCAGAATCCGGGAAAGTCAACGTTATATCAAAGACAAATCTTGATGAAACCAATACCAATTATGCCCAGGGTGGTATTGCCACGGTAACTACTGAATCAGATAGTTTTGAATCACATATAAATGATACGCTCACGGCGGGGGCGGGTTTATGTCACAAGGATGCTGTAGAGGTTATGGTATCCGAAGGGCCGGGTCGTATTAATGATTTGATAGACTGGGGTGTTAATTTCTCAAGGTCCAAAGAAAGTTCTGATTATGAACTTGCAAGGGAGGGCGGACATTCTGTGAGCAGGATCTTTCATGTTAAAGATTTTACAGGAGCCGAAATACAAAAAGTTTTACTGGAAAGAGCAAAAGAGCACCCGAATATTCAATTGTTTGAAGATTATTATGCCATTGACCTTATAACCGATCACCATGTTCTCGGTAATCTTCAGGCAGCCTTCAACATCTGTTTTGGTGCCTATGTTTTTTCTAAAAATGACAGGAAGGTACATGTTTTCAGATCTGGATATACCATTATTGCTACCGGGGGAGGTTCCAGAGTTTATCAGTACTCTACCAATCCGGAAACCTCAACCGGAGATGGTGTAGCTATGGCTTACCGGGCTGGTGTGCGTATTGCAAATATGGAGTTTATCCAGTTCCATCCAACAGCTTTATATGAGCCCGGACATCGATTATTCTTGATATCAGAAGCACTTCGAGGATACGGTGGTATTATTAAAAACCTGGATGGAGAAGCATTTGTTAAAAAGTATGATAGCAGGGGAGAATTAGCCCCACGGGATAAAGTATCCAGAGCTATAGACTCCGAAATGAAAAAAAGACGGGAAGACCATGTATGGCTGGATATGACTCATCTTGATCATAATAGAGTCCGCCAACGATTTCCAAAGATCTATGAATACTGCCTCAAGGAAATAAAGGTGGATATTTCCAAGGATCCAATTCCGGTTGTTCCGGCTGCACATTATTTATGTGGAGGCATTATGACTTCCCTAAACGGACAAACCTCCATGCAAAATCTCTTTACCTGTGGGGAAGCGGCACATACTGGCGTCCACGGGGCAAACAGGCTTGCAAGCAACAGCCTGCTCGAAGCCCTTGTCTTCAGTTTTAGGATCTCAGAAAAACTGAAAACAAAACTAAAGAAGAATTTTGATGATGTACTGATACCCGAGTGGGATGAGACCGGCGTCCTTAATATGGATGAGTGGTTTTTAATAAAACATAATTGACATCATATTCAAAGCCGGATGTGGAATTACGTAGGCATTGTAAGGTCTAAACAGACTCTGGAAAGGGCATTCCGTCGGATTAAACTGATCTATGAGGAAACGGAAAATTATTATCAGCGAACTAAAATTTCTTCAGACCTGCTGGAATTACGGAATATGGCTGCCATAGCCTATATTATCATATTATCGGCATTAAGAAGGAATGAAAGCCGGGGCTGCCACTATATGAAAGACTATCCTGAATCACATGAAAAATTACTCAAGGATACTATTATCTAATTTACGGCAAGATTTTTTTCTATATGATCAAAGGATTGGATTCTATCCAATACAAAATCGCCAGCTAATAATAACTTGATCCATCCCAGCAATGTGTACATAATTTTTCCTTGGATAGCCCAATGGCATTAACCAGATCACTCAATTTCTGGTATTTCAGTGAAGTGAGATCAAGATTTTTCCTTATTTGTTCCACCATAGCTTCATGTTTGCCATTGTTGGTATCAGCGTATTCTTCCATATCAAAATTTTCACGACCCTCCATTTGTTTTACAGCCTTTCTGGTGGCAAGATCCATATGAGATCTTGAGCGGCTAAAATTCAGAAATTCACATGGAAATGTCAGGGGCGGACAGGCAATCCTCATATGGACTTCTTTCATCCCTGCAGCGTATAGGTCACGTACATTGTCTTTTAATTGTGTCCCCCTTACGATCGAGTCGTCCAGGAAAACACCACTTTTGTTTTTTATTACTGAATGATTGGGCAATAATTTCATCCTTGCTACAAGATCTCTTGTTTCCTGTTTTTGAGGCATAAAGCTACGGGGCCAGGTAGGTGTATATTTAGAATATGGCCTCTTAAAAGGGATCTTTCTTTCATTACTGTAACCCATAGCATGCCCGACGCCTGAATCAGGGATGCCGGCAACAAAATCAACCTTTGCTTTGTCTTTTTTTGCCAGCGCAGCACCACATCGATAACGACATTCATCAACATTTATCCCTTCGTAAAAGGATGGGGGATATCCAAAGTATACCCATAAGAAAGAACATATCTGCATCTTATCATTTG
>CBDUCT010000340.1:0-4394 GCA_965365715.1 uncultured Cyclobacteriaceae bacterium
TAAAAGGATACTTCATAGATTCCCCGGTCGAATACATAAGTCCCTGTAATCTGCGGATTCTGTTGCTTCTGGACCAGCATGTTGAAATTGCCAGTTCCGCCAAACTGTATATAATCCCCTGACAATGGATCCATATCAATCATGAATTGAGCAGATTTGTCGACTGTTAAGGTGGCATTCAGATCAATCCAGTTCAATTTGGAAAAAATCGTATCACCGATCACCTGTTCAAATCCAATTTCCTCAAGGGAATCCGGATCAGAGAAATTAACAAATTCAACAATTCCTTCGCTGTCAACAACATCAAAGTTTTTTGGAGGTAGGGCATAGGTTAGATTCGTGCCATTATCGATCGATAGATTTATCCAAAAATTAGGATTTTCAGTATTTCCTTTTAAAGTTGCATCAAGGGATATTATTAGTTTTCCATAAAAACTTGGATTGTCTTCCAGACTAACATTATAAACAGCAAATCTATCAGCATCCAATTTGAGATCCATTTCAAAAATATTGATCTGTCTGGCTTGAAGATTACCATTTATTTTAAATTGTTGTTTGGCGGAATCAAGAAGTGTGAAATCCTGAAACTGAATGTTATTGTTTCTTACCGTTAAGGATTCATTTTCTATACGGTATTTATTATTTACAGGGGTAAATAGAATTTCCACAGACTTGAAATCAAGATTCCCATTCGAGTTTATTTTTGTTTTATCTCCGGATAATGATATCTCTCCCAGGATACGACCTTCAAGTTCCTTTACTAATCCATTCCCAAAGGAATTGAATTTATCAAGTTCATTAAAATCTATTTTCGCCTCAGCAGTCAGGGGATTTGAATTCTTATTCAGGTTATAATCCCCTTCTATTGAAAGTCTGTTGCCGCCATTTTCAAGTACTAATGTTCCCCTGACTCTATTTTTTCCATAATTTGCTGCTTCAATATCGATATTCCCAAAATGTGTTTTTTGAAAATAGAATTCTTTCAGGGAGACTTCAGCGCTTACTGTGAGTGCTTCATCTTCCGTAAGGATATCCGATTTAAAATTCAATTCTCCTGAGATATCAATTTCAGGATCGAGATTTTGTAAAATATTGGATAGATTGACCAATTGAAAATTAGAAATATCTAATTGATATAAAGAATCCATCGCGTGGATTTGGACTGATTGCTGGCCATCATCTATATCGATATGACCATAAATTTCACCTGTTTTACTATAGATAATCTCGTTCTCTCCTTTTACAGACCAAAGATTTGAACTGAATATCAGGCTATCCTGATTCAGACTGAATACTATCTGGTTAGTTTCAGCTCTTTTAATTGAAAATCCGACCCTGATCAGGTAGGAATTTAGATCATTTGGCAAAGCCAGTACATTGTTCACAATTTGGTTTTCAGTATTGCCAAATAATTTAAAATGTTCCACATTGTAATTTTGATAATTAATCCCGGGGATATCTAAGGTGTAGTTCAGGTGCTCAGGTTGGCTGTTAAGTTGATATCTCAACGAATCAAAATGTATACCCTGATAGGTGATATTGGGAATTGAAATACTAAGATAGGACGTATTGTTACGTTCATTGATCTCTCCTTCAATTTTTGAGAAGTGTAATTCCTCAAGTCCCGGAACAAAAAATATAATGTTTTCAAGCGATTCCCGTGAATTGATATTGAATTTAATTAATCCCTGATTTGTACTTAACCTGGATGTGGAGTCATTGATAAAATGAGGCCGGTAGAAATCTAGTATCCTTCTGTCCAGGTCTTTCAAGGGAATATCTGTAAAGAACTGCCCACTCATAAAATCCGATTGGATATTAAAAGAGATGCTATCATCCATCTTAAAGAGATCCATAACTATTGTGTCGTACTGAAGGATCTGTTCAGATTCAATAAAAGTATTTGTAATCTCAAAGGAGGCATCAAATAGCCCGGGGCCGATTCTTTCCCGGGTGTATAGCTGACCCCCTAGGATCAAGGGTGCATCAACTAACTCCAGAAATGACAGGTCCAATTTCTTCAGGTCCAGTCCGGCTTCAAAAGTAAAAATAGAATCTATGATCTGTCCATTTAATCCAAGCTCTAAGTTTAGAAGACTATCGGTGGACGTAAGCTGGATAGTAAGGCTGTCTTCCTTGTAGTTGGAGGTGAAATGTAGATTTTGAATTGGATAATTATTATAGAGCAGGCTGTCTATGTCCATATTAATGTCAAACTGGCTGAGGGTTTCTGATAATCCTGAGAGTTGAATTTCACTATTAAAATATATTTCGCCCGGTTCAGTCATTTGCAGGAGCTTTCCTAAATGCAGGCCTGATGCATTCATGTTCAGGCGGAGAGTATCTTTCACTCCGTAACCGGGATCTTTATAATTTGCATTGATCACTATTTTCTCCGTTTCAGAGGATTGTATTTTCAGATCAGCTTTCAGGTTTTTCCTGCAACCCTGCAATTCAGAAAAAATATTCAACTCTTCAGGGTAATATAGATCGATGCCGTCCAATGAATCGATCCTGGCAACAAATGGTCCTGATTTTATATCCATCCTGCTTTCCAGGTTTTCAAAACAAATTGTTTCAGGATCATATATATTTCGGATATTCCCATGCAGATCCAGTTTAATTTTGTTATCAATATTCACTTCGACTTTTTGAAAATGAAGGTCGTTTAATGGCCCGGATACACTGGTTCCAAGTTGTACTGTGTTTATCTGTGTTTCTTTTAAAATATTTCTTTTAGTGAAGAAATCGAGGTCCCTGGCACCGATTTCAATTTCAAGTTTATTGACGGCGATAACCATTTGCTCCGGTTGATCCATCGTAGATTGCAAGGGATCCCCACTAACCATAATATCAGCGTCGAGTTTTGAATTTTCGGTATTGAGGGACAGATCCTGTAGGGATAAATTATCATTTTCATATTTCAATATTCCATTTAATTCCTGCAGATGGAATCCGTTTCCGGTCAGGAACTCCGATTTTTCTATATTTACATGTATTTGATCTTTAGCAATTACAGCGTCTTCAAGTGAGACATTTATATTTTTCAGTTGGAAATGATCACCATTGATTGTTGGTAAGGAGTCCGGGACTGATAAATTATCGAATTTGAAATCACAATCCTTTAAGGTAGTCTGGTCAGATCCTATATCCCAGCCAAAATTTTTAATGAACAGTTCTGAGTTTCCGGGATTTGTTTGGATTGTCTCGCTGGCATCCACATAGTTTGAGTCGGTCAAATATACTGCTTGCTGATATGCTATTTCTGTTAAGGTATTAATGAGGGAAAGTTCCGATGCCCGGATAAAATGATCGTTTAGGTCAAACTCAAGCTTTCGCCCTTTGAATTCTGGTATTGAAGATGACAGATTTAACAAGCCATCAATTTTCAGGGTAAAGTTTGAGTTTGATATTTGAATCTGGTTCAGTTTGGTGGTTACGTTACTATTTTTTTTGGGAATAGCAGGATCTTTATTTTCAGAAGGTATTTTAAGGCTATCTTCAAATATCTGCAGATGCACATTGGTGTTGGAAAGATGTATGTCTGCAACATTGAAATCCAGGTGCTTCAGATCCATCTTATCATTTTGCCATTTCAGTTCACCTATCTCAGTCTGAAGTTTAAGTACCTTATGTATATATAATGTATAGGAGGATTCTTCAATCCTGAGATCAGAGGCTACAATTTCCCAGCTACCCTGTTTCGTTTTCTCTTCAGGGGTAGTGTTGCTGAATGCTTTAATGATGAAGTCCAGGTTAGTTGTTTTCAGTTCAGGATTAATTTCCAGCGATGATTTAAATCCGGATATTATAATGTGGTCTATATGGACCTTTTTGAGAATCAATGGAAGGATCAGCACCTCAATATTAATTTCATCTACTTCAAAGACCTTATTATTGTCCGGATCCTTTATATAGACATCTTTTAAGATAAGATTACCGAAAAGGTTCAGATTCAGGGCACCAATATTAACTTCAGAGTCCACGGTGCGGGATATGATGCGTTCCGCTTTTTGAGATACCAGCTTTTGTACCGGAGGGATGTAGAGCAGTGTGATCAGCAAAATCAAAAGGATAAGAAAATAGAAAGCGATCCTGATGAACAGCTTAATTAGTTTCCGTATTAAATTTAAAAGCCTACCTGTTAGTTTTTTCTTCAAGCGTGTTATAAATGAACTATTAAAAATAGCAAGTAATAATTATAATAAAGAATGTTTATTCCCTAAGCGTGAAAAATAATAATAATTTATGAATGGCTGGAAATGTTTGGTATAGAGTCAATAAACTTATATTTTTACGGCCCGTTTCATAGCAAAATTTTCTGGAAACCAGGGAAATAAAAATATTTTCCACAGATATTTGGATAGTGGGGATATGTTTTCTAATTTTGCATT
>CBDUCT010000341.1:0-4387 GCA_965365715.1 uncultured Cyclobacteriaceae bacterium
GTGACAACCCTGTCAACAGTGCCGTTGATATGGCTGAAGATGGAAAATTGTATTTTGTATGTGTGGGTACTGAATCGGGCAAAGAGGGCGTGGATGCAGGATCCTGGAGCGAGAGCAGCGACTTAACAACACTTACTCTAACCCTGAATTCCACTGTTGTCCCTCCGACCGGGTTTGTGCTTTCCATTGAGAATGTAACCAAGACAGGTCCTGTCATCAGCGGAACCATTTCAGGAGTTCCGATGCCTAATACTTTATTAGGGGCTATCCCGGGATTTGAAGATATCGATTTCCCGATCATTCAACTGGTAGGCGCAGAGATTGAATTCACAGCGGTTCCTGAACCATTTTAGTCAATAATATTTAAGAAATTTGAATCCCGATCCGGACTACTTACTGTTCGGTCGGGATTTTTTTTGAATAGCATTCTTATTCATGTAATGACCTGGTGACGTCAGGTTGTTATTCAGACAGCGTTTTGGGATAGTCAGATTCATATAAAGGCAGCATATAGGTGCAGGCGAATTTTTATTAATATGAAGTTTAAAACTCAAATAGCGCTTCCTATGAGGTACACCTTTGTACATGGGATGTTTCCTCCTTAGGCAATATTACACCTATGTTACTTCAATGTTCTCAGGCACTTTATAATCCCATAGATCCATTGAGAATCCCCAACGATCGATAATCCTGTCAAGTAGCTTTCCGGATATTACATAAGTGTTTTTCCTGTATCCGGCCATACGTTCAACATATTCCATTAAAACAGGTTTGGCATTTTCAAAATCCGGGATCCCAAACTGGTCATAAAGGCCTTTAAGGAATGAAACAGGTTCCTTTTCATAATCTTCAAATTTGATCTCAATAAGGTTCTGAGCAGGGATAAGTGATTTAGTTTCCAGGTAATCATGGATCAATTGATCGTATATTTCGAATATCATCTCCTCCAGTTCCTCCTCAGTGGCTGAGTGAAACCATAATGTTGGCAGGAGTTCTGTGAAGAACTTTTTCGAAGAGAGGAAGACGATTACCGGGTTACGAAGTATAAAGATAAACTTCGCATCAGGGTACATATCCAGCATCACCTTCACACGACCGGTATTGCATGGATTTTTCAACAAAGGGATATTTCCCCCGGTATTTATCATGGCCTTCTTTACCATCCTTTTATAATCCCTTTTCCATTTGGAATAGACCCTATCTGATAAGCCATTCATCCTGACATATTTATCATAATATTCAGCATAATCTTTCGGGAAATACATGAACTGGTAATAGTTCAAAGGATTGATATTGGTCAGGGCAAATTCTTCTTCCTGGGGAAAAGCTACATTCAACCTGACATTATCCCCCGGCCTTTTCTCCGGTATAAGGGCCCGCATAATGGTACGGAAAAGAAATTTACTTTTCAGGTTATTTGGAAACACGGTCTGGTAGGTCGTGACATATCCCATTTGCGGGTCCTGAGAGATCAGATTGTGCAGGAATGTAGTGCCGGTACGCCAGTGTCCAATAATGAAAACAGGATCCGATTTGAGTTTGAATGTCCTGCCCTTGAAATTGAAATATATTTTTTCATACCATTGAAAAAGAGAAGAAACAAGCACTACAATAGAAGTAAGGAAGGTCTTCAGATAATGTTTTCTTTCTATTTTCCTCCCCCATAAAGTCCTGATATAGCTTACTGGGTGACTTCCGATCAAGGGCGATATGGGTGGTAACTTAAATTTAGCCATGCAATCAGTAAAAATTATTTTAATCTACTTAATTCATTTATCTTTGACGCTTCATTTAGGCCTAAACTTTATAATAAAGTCAGAAAAGTTTGTCGGGAATTTCCGCTTATAGTAGGTTTGGGCATTAAAAAAATCCGTGATTCAAATTAATAATCTCAGATTGCTCTTGTTTTCAAAATTAACGGAATACAGACAAGTATGAAAAAAAACACACTCTTTTCTTACAGCTATGTAATAATCGCTTATATCATAGCCATATATGCGGGTAAATTATCACTGGATCATATACAGACTTCTTCTGATGTCCTAAATATGCTGATCGCCGATGTTATCGCGACCGTGATTATATTCATCTTCAGCCTGATGTCAGGAAATTCTTCCCTATATGATCCCTACTGGAGTCTGATACCCGTGCCTATCGCCTTATACTGGATATATTTATTCCCGGAAGGTAATCATACAAGGCATATATTCATGCTGGTAGCCATATCAATATGGAGTCTGCGCTTAACCATCAACTGGATAAAAAGCTGGCCCAATCTTCTGCACGAAGACTGGAGATATAAGAAACTGGCAGAAGATTCAGGCCGCCTGTATTGGGTCGTTAGTTTTTCAGGCATACACTTATTTCCTACATTATTTGTCTTTTTGGGAATGCTACCTGTCCTTGTCGCATCGAAAATGGAGGCTGCCATAGGAATTTTTGACATTGTAGGATTGATTATTTGCCTGGCTGCGGTGGAGATCGAATACCTTGCTGATGAGCAACTCAGAAAATTTAAATTGTCCAATCCTGCTAAAGGCGCTAATATGGAGAAAGGGCTTTGGGCTATATCACGACATCCGAATTATTTCGGCGAGATATTATTTTGGTTCGGATTATTCTTCTTCGCCATAGGGGATCAGTTCAAGGAAAATGCATGGACAGCCATTGGATTTATTGCCATGGTGATCCTGTTCAAGTTTATCAGTATTCCGATGATGGAGAAGAGGCTGGTAAAAACGAAAACGGATTACGAGAATTATCAGAAGAGGGTTTCTGCATTGATCCCAATGAAATTTTAATAACCTTGCATCAGGATGGTGATTATCCGGGTAATTTTTATTGCAATGGAGAAAAAGGGAAATAATTTTTTATTCTAATTTTCGATATACTAAATTGATGACCAATAAGTTATCACTGGCTGTTTCAAAGTATCCCCGATATGGCATAAAATATATCGTTTACCCGGAGCTGATTTTCAGTATCTATAAGCGAAGGTCTGATGCAAACAAATAATAAGGAAAAACAATACTGGCACACAAAACCCAATTCCCAGATACTGGATGAATTTAAAGTCACTCCGGGATCCGGCCTGTCCCCGGAAGAAGCAGCCGGCCGACTCAGGGAGTTCGGCCCGAATGAGCTGATCGAGCAAAAAACAAGGAGTATATTCAAGATCTTATGGGCTCAGTTCACCGAAACCATGGTATTGATCCTGATCATTGCTGCCGTTGTCTCCCTTTTCCTCCAACATTGGCTTGAAGCTTTTTCCATACTGGCCATCGTCGTATTGTTTGCGATCCTGGGCTTTATTCAGGAATACAGGGCAGAAAAAGCCATGGCTGCCCTTAAAAAACTTGCGAAGCCGCTGGTCCGGGTATTACGGGATGGAATTATTCTTGAGATTTCTTCCTCTGAATTGGTTCCTGGTGACATAGTATTGATTGAAAACGGTAATATTGTGCCTGCTGATTGCAGAATCATAGAATCATATAATCTGCGGGTCCAGGAATCGGCACTGACGGGGGAATCCCTTGCGGTCAATAAACGTGCCGAGGCATTGGAGGAAGAAAATATTCCCCTGGGTGACAGGAAAAACATGGTCTACATGGGAACCGTAGTGACCCAGGGAAGAGGAAAAGGCATTGTTACCGGTACGGGTATGTCGACAGAACTCGGCTCCATAGCCACCATGCTTCAGCAGGTGAAATCAGAACAGACACCCCTTCAGAAGCGGCTTGACAACGTAGGAAAGATCCTGGCTATAGCCGGAGGAATAATCGCTTTCCTGATCGCTCTTTTTGGTTTCTTACGAGGTGAGGATATCGGGGAGATGTTCCTGGTAGCGATCAGTGTGGCCGTTGCCGTTGTGCCCGAAGGACTGCCTGCCGTAGTTACTGTCACTCTGGCGATAGGAGCAAGAAGGATGCTTGCCAGGAATGCACTGATCAGAAAGTTACCTGCTGTAGAAACTTTAGGATCCGTCACAGATATCTGTTCGGACAAGACAGGTACCTTAACGCAGAACAAAATGTCGGTGACCTATATAGGCACCCCCCAGAGTACCATCTATCTGGATGGTACAGATTCAAACCTGAAAGAGATAAAATTTAATAACCCGGACCCTTCCTTATCTCCCATCTTAATTGCTTCCAGTCTATGCAATGACTCTTCTGTTTCGAATGGAAATGAAGGAAAATCTGAGGATACAGTCATTGGCGATCCGACAGAAGTAGCTCTGGTGGTCGCAGCCAATAAATTCTCATTAAACAAGAAAGATCTTGAGATCTCTTTCCCGAGAATCGGAGAAATCCCGTTTGACTCAGATAGAAAGCGAATGACCACCGTTCATCGTGTAAATGACGGATTAAATTCTGATCTATTGGGT
>CBDUCT010000342.1:0-4383 GCA_965365715.1 uncultured Cyclobacteriaceae bacterium
GACCGTCATAACCTATTTCCACAAGCGCTTCCATAAAAGATTTAGTATCCACAACACCGGTTGCCATAGGTAATTCACGTTTTCCATCAATCTGTTCATCAGCTGAGTATCCTGCTCTGGCATCGATATGGTCTACAGTTATGATTTTATCTTTATCCAAAGCAAGAAGGTCATCCTTCGTTTCTCCTGCACAGAACCAATGGAAACTGTCAAGCTGAAAGCCGACATTAGGTTCGCCTATGGCATCGATCAGTTCCTGGCATTCCGCCATAGTATGTACAAATGAGAACTTCTTGGCAGCCATCAGAGTTTTAGGACCAACATATTCCAGTCCGAAACTAATGCCATGATCTCCCAATATTTTAACTGCTTCTCGAAGCCGTGTGGCATGAAGTTCCATATTCTGAAGATATGTCAGCGAATCATGGGTAGGCATAATCCATGTCGCCATTCGGGTCACACCGGCTTTTTCGAGTGCTATGGCATGTTTGGGCAGTTCACTTATGCCTTTGTTTTGAGCATCCTGATCACCCCTGAAACTATATGGTAATCCGGCTGCACCCCAGGTTATGTTCTTGGATTTCATATCATCAAGAAACGCTTTTATTTCGTCATCATTCCATTCAGCCAGTGTACCTGAAAATGCCACAATGGCTTCAAAACCGTGTTTTGCTGCTGCTTCAAGCAATTCTTTCTGATTAACACTCACGCCGATCGCACCGGGGTTTATACTCATTCTGAATTGCCTCTTAGCGAGGGGTGAATTGGCCTGTAAGGCAGAAAAAGGCATCATGGCCGCAGCAGATGATAGTGTAGCCACTTTAATAAATGATCGACGTTGTGGAATAAAATTCATATGATTTTTCTTTTAATTCAATGATTTATGAGTTTAACAAAATTAATTTCTTTAGTTTCCTTCTTCGTTGTATGAATTTGTAAAGTAATTCAATGTTGATCGTGATCAAACCTTGTTTTCGGCCCGTAAATAATTTTTATTACCACTCAGTGAAATAATCTGTTCTCAAAGGCTTCAACCATTCTAAGTTCCGATTTTATATAAATATTTACTAGTTCGAATGAGAATATTTTCATCCAGGATCACGGGGGTAGTCCAAATTTCTCCTTCAAGCTCGTTTTCAGCTATAATTTCCAGTTCCCTGCCTTCATTAATTATGATCACCTTTCCCTGCGTAGAAGAAAAATAGATTTTCCCATCCGCATATATGGGAGATGAATTATATTTCCCGCGGACCCTTTTAGACCATATAATATCGCCGGTTTTTGCCTCAATACACATCATTGTACTTTTAGTATCAATAGTATAGATTAAGCCATCTTTAACCAGGGGTGTTAATAATTGCAGGATTGGAGTACGCATTTTCCAAATGACATTTGTTTTTCCAATATCACCCTTGCCATCTGGATCGACTGCAATTAATTCCGCATATTTTTCATCCTTATCATCAATTTGAAATCCGGTATAAAAGAATACAATTCCATCCTCAGAGAAGGGCATGGAAATGGTGGAATCTATCCCACCTACCACCCTCCAGATCTCCTCGCCAGTGTTCGGATCATAGGCAATGCATGCCGCAGAACCATTGGATATAAGCTGATCCTGTCCATTTACTTTTATTATGATGGGGGTTATATATGCTTTTTTACCAATAGGTTGGAGATTATCATATATTTCTCTGGGTCTTTCAGTTTGCCATACTGTTTGTCCTGTAGATTTATCAAGTGCTATGATGCTTTGTTTATGGATCCCCTCACAGTGAAGAATCAATAAGTTCTTATAGATAAAAAGGGAGGAACCGGGGCCCTGGATATCCAGGAATTCGATATCCGTGCGTTGCCAGTTGATCTTACCATTTTGCGTACCGATACTTGCAGTTCCATATCGCCCGAAATGAACGTATACTTGTCCATTTTCTACGGCTGATGTTGGGGTAGCAAAAGAATTCAACCCATGCTTCCTATAGATCGAGTCCGGTTCAAAAATCAAGATGTCATGTATAATTTCGCCTGTCACATAATTTACACAAACCGCAAACATTTTTTCACCGTTGGGTGTGGCTGTGGTCATCCAGATCTGGTCGCCAAATACTACTGGCGATGACCAGCCCTTATCATGAATTACAGTTTTCCATACCAGGATTGAATCGGGGGACCATTTAATGGGAGCATGTTGGGAAGTTGATATACCATCCAGGTTATTCCCTCTGAAATGTGTCCATGACTTTTCCTGGGCTTTTACGGTTAAATTGATCAAGGATAAGGTGATAAGGATGAGTTTAAAAAATGCAGATTTGATCATTTTTTTGGTATTAATTGAAATATCATTAAATATAAATATAAAATTTTTTAAAATTTGCGGGGTATTTTGTATTTAATTTGTTTTTGCATAAAACCTGAAAGAATTGACTGAAAATAATCCTACCGCCATATTATTATTATCTTGCAAAGACAGGACTGGTTTAGTTTCCAGGATCTCGAATTTTATATTCGAAAGAGGAGGGAACATCCTGGATTTGGATGAGCATGTAGATCCTGTTGAGAACATGTTTTTCATCCGTGTTGCCTGGAGCACCAAGAATTTTTCCATTGGCGTGGAAGAGATTGAGGAGGCCATCACGCCATTAGCTAAAGAATTTAAAGCCTCATGGAAGATAAAGATCGCTGAAGAGAAACTCAGGACAGCCATATTCGTATCTAAATATGATCATTGTATACAGGATATACTCTGGCGGCAGAAGATGGGTGAGTTTGGAATTGAGATTCCCCTGATCATATCTAATCATCCTGATCTTGAACCCCTTGCGAAGCAATATGGAATTCCTTTTCATGTTTTCCCGATAAGCAAGGAAAACAAGGCTGAGCAGGAAAATGAGGAACTACAGTTGTTAAAAGAACACCAGATCGATTGCATAATTCTTGCCAGGTATATGCAGATATTATCCCCTGATTTTGTCAGGGAGTATCCCAACGGGATCATAAACATACATCATTCCTTTTTGCCAGCCTTTGTGGGCAGCAAGCCGTATAACCAGGCTTATGAAAGAGGCGTGAAGATAATAGGTGCTACCAGTCATTATGTAACCGCTGATCTTGATGAGGGACCGATCATCGAGCAGGGGATCATCAGGATCTCGCATAAAGACTCCATTAAGGATCTGATCCGGAAGGGACGGGATCTGGAAAGGCGGGTTCTGGCCCAGGCCATATTGAACCATTCCCAGCACCGCATCCTGGTACACGGGCAGAAGACGATTGTTTTTGAATGATGTGGCTAAGTTTAAAGTGACCGTTATATAAAATTAATTCGTATTGGTTTGCCTCGCTAACAAATGGATCATCCTTCCTCATTTTAATGAAGGACTCACAAATCAGTTTTTAACTGCGTATCAAAATTTGCCCATCCCGTTCGAATCCCAGGAGTTTAAGATAAGAATATTCTCTATGCCATACTGATACAATCCAATATTAATTCAATTTTTAAAGATCATTTCAATACAGCTTATCAATTTCACTGGAATGTAATTGATTTACTTTCATTGATTATCTATGAATTAATATTTATATTGACTAGTTGTACACAAATAAACCTTACAATCATATATATTAGGCATGAAATACTTAATATCACCCTGTGAACTCATCCGGCAATCTTCCATATTTATAATATTTCTGTGTTTATCTTTCCCTTCCATTGCTCAGGATTCAATATCGAGTGAAAACACAATAGAGGTTCCCTTATTTAGCTCTGATGAACCTCTCAATATAACCATAAAATCAGATTTTAAAAGTTTGATCAAAGGGAAAAAAAAAGAGGACCCGGCATATCAGTCGGCTGAATTAATCCATACCGACTCAGAAGGAGGGGAGGAGATTTTCGAAATCAAAATAAAACCTAGGGGAATAACCAGGAGGATTAATTCCTGGTGTTCCTTTCCACCTTTGATGTTAAATTTTAAGAAAAAGGCAGTTGAGAATACAGTTTTCGCCGGACAGGATAAGCTCAAGCTGGTTGCTTATTGCAAAAACTCCGATGCCAATGAACAGTACAATATAATGGAGTATCTGGTTTATAAGGTTTACCAGCAATTTACGCCATATAGTTTTAAGGTACGATTGGTTTTAGTTACATATATTGATACCAGTGAAAAATATAAACCTGTAACGCGTTATGGATTTATCATTGAGCACGAAGATGCACTTGCGGAAAGAAATGGAGGTGAGATAGCAGAATTGAAATTAAATAACCATGACCGGTGTGATCGCAGGTCGATAGATATTTTTACCTGTTTTCAGTATATGGGTGGCAATACGGACTGGTGGGTAGGAAATCAGCACAATGTTAAGATATTGGTGGTGGAAGGGAAG
>CBDUCT010000343.1:0-4334 GCA_965365715.1 uncultured Cyclobacteriaceae bacterium
TTTTTTTGTTTACCCACATAAGGAATTGACGATGTTGTCCCATGCCTGAATAGATTGTATATTTATTCATTAATTTTTTTTGGCATATGATAAGCATTGAAGAATTCCGTGAACAGGCACACCAGATGGTCGATTGGATGGCCGACTATTTCAGCACAATAGATGAATATCCTGTAAAATCAAATGTAAACCCTGGAGATATCCTTAAACAGATCCCGGATACCGCCCCCCGGGAAGGTGAATCCATGTCCAGGATCTTTGATGATTTTAAAAAAATAATTATGCCAGGCATAACACACTGGCAAAACCCTAAATGGTTCGCCTATTTCCAGGCCAATTCAAGTTACCCTTCTGTTCTGGCTGAAATGCTTACCGCAACCCTTGCCACACAATGCATGGTCTGGGAGACTTCCCCTGCAGCCACCGAACTTGAAGAAAAGATGATGGTCTGGCTGAAAGATATCATGGGCCTTCCTGAACATTTTGAAGGTGTTATACAGGATACGGCCTCCACAGCTACACTTTGTGCGTTTTTATCAGCACGGGAAAAGACAAGCAATTTCAAGATTAACAGAGATGGATATAATGGTGATGAAAAATACCGGATCTATTGCTCTACAGAAACACATTCCTCGATAGATAAGGCCATAAGAATTGCTGGACTGGGAGATAAAAACCTGGTCAAGGTAGAAGTTGATGATCAGCTGGCCATGAAACCTGAAAACCTTGAAGATGCGATAAAAAAAGATATCAATTCAGGTAAAAAACCTCTTTGCGTGGTGGCTACAATCGGAACAACTGGCACTATGGCCATTGATCCACTGAGCGAAATTGCCAGGATCACTCAGAAATATGGGATTTGGTTACATGTGGATGCAGCATATGCCGGTTCGGCCATGGTCCTCCCGGAATACAGATGGATGATACAGGGTCTGGAATATGCCGACAGCTATGTTTTCAATCCGCATAAATGGCTGTTTACCAATTTTGATCTTTCCACCTATTATGTTAAGGATAAGGATGTGCTTATCCGTACCTTCTCTATAATGCCGGAATACCTTAAAACGAAGGTAGATCAGAAAGTGAATAATTACCGGGATTGGGGCATTCAGCTGGGCAGAAGGTTCAGGGCCCTGAAGCTCTGGTTCGTTCTAAGAAACTTTGGGCTTGAAGAACTAAGAAACAGGATCCAAAAGCATATAAAAATGATTCAGGAACTGGCCAGGGATATTAAGCAGGACCCTGATTTTGAACTTATAGTGGAAAATCCTCTGAATATGCTCTGTTTCCGGTTTCACCCCGGTAACATTAACGATGAATCCACCCTGAATACCTTGAATGAAAAGATACAACAAAACATTAATGCCAGCGGACAAACCTTCCTCACCCATACCAGGATCAGGGGTACTTATGTCATTCGCCTGGTAGCCGGCCAGACTTATCTTGAAAAGGAACACCTGCAGGAAGTCTGGCAGTTGATTAGAAAAACCTGTTATGATATATTGAAGAATGAATAAGATAAAACCGTACCTGGATCAGATAGAAGATAAAGAGGCACTCCTGCAGTATCTGGGGCAATACATGACGGAGGAGCGAAGTATCAGGTTCCAGGAGGTACTTAAATTCCGTACCCGCCATTTTACACTTGCCGTGGAAGACGTTTTCAAGGAAAGGAATGCAAGTGCCATCGTCCGGACAGCAGATTGTTTTGGCATTCAGGATGTTCACATCATTGAAAATCAGAATGAATACCAGATCTCTGAAAATATCTCAAAAGGGGCAGAGAAATGGGTGAATGTGAATATTTACGATGCCCATCTAAACAATACCGGGGCCTGTATTTCAGATCTGAAGAATATGGGTTACCAGATCATAGCTACCTCCCCTCATTCTTCAGGATCCTCACCCGATGATTTTGATATATCAAAAAAGTCAGCTTTTTTCCTGGGTGGAGAAAAGGAAGGTCTGACAGATGAAGTTCTTGATAAAGCCGATGGATACATCAGAATACCTATGTATGGATTTACTGAGAGTTATAATATATCCGTTGCTGGTGCTTTGCTGTTATACAACATGACCAGGCGCCTTCATCAATCCGAAATAGACTGGGAACTAACAGAGCAGGAACAACTTGAACTTCAGCTGGACTGGACCATTAAAACCATTGCCAGTTCAGAAAATCTGATTAAAAAATACCTTGAAAATGTGCCTTGAATTAGGATTTCGTAATATTATAGGCTTATTTTTAAATCTAAGTCCGATTTGATTTAATGATATGATCAAACATATTTTCTTACTCAGCCTGAGAAATTTTTTTAAGAACAAAGTATACTCTCTGGCCATTATTTTAAGCCTTGCCCTGGGCTTTGCGATTTCCAATGTGCTGATTGGCTTTACATTCAGAGAACTGAATACTGATTCTTTTCATACTAAAAAAGACAGAATATTCCGCCTGGTATGCGAAGATCCTTTTGGCCGCGATGGAATGATGAGCTTTATGAAATCACCTGTCCCGGAATACCTTGAGGATAATTATGCTGAGATTGAATCGACAACGGTGATCAATACATTACGATATAATGGCCTGGCAAAAGATGGATCGCCGGATAGTTACTATGACCTGACAATTTTATTGACTGACAGTTCATTCCTGAAAATTTTTGACTTTGATCTTATGGAAGGGAATCCGGAATATTCGGTCGGCCCGGGAAAGATGATCCTGACTGAAGAAAGTTCCAGGTTACTATTCAATCATTCTTCACCTTACGCAAGATCGGCAAATATATCCATCGACTCATCAAAAATCCCCCTTGAGATATCAGATATAATTGAAGGATCAATTGAAAACAGTCATCTCGTATTTGACGGGCTGGTATATTACAGTGATTTTATAGATGAACAGGCTGGCATAAGTTATATACTATTAAAAGATGGCATACATCCTGAAGAATTTATATCCAAGATAAATAATGATGCATCTATGCCCAGTGTTATGGGTCCGGGAAAGCTCAATTATCATTTACAGGAACTTGAAAACATATATTTCGACGAAGGAAATACACGGAATTTTTCAAAAGCCAGAGGTAAGTTATTTCTCTGGATTAGCTGGGCGGTGACACTTACCATCTTATCTCTTGCTGGCTTCAACTTCCTAAATTTATTCTTTAACGCCTTTCTCAAAAGATGGAAGGAATTTGGCATGAAGAAAGTATTGGGGGCCGCTCTTCCAACATTCAGGCTAACTGCCATTTTTGAAGTATCCGTTTATATAATAATTTCCTTTTTTCTCTCCCTGCTGATCACCTATACTTTATTACCTTGGTTCAATGCTGTTATCGCTACTGATCTGACTATAGATTATTTATCCGATCTACGAATCGTTCTCCTGGCAGGGGTTGTAATATTGGTCATAGCTATCCTAGTCATATTGAAGCTTTCCAATTACATGTTCAGTATCAATCCGGTAAGCATATTCAATCAGAGGTCCCCTCTAAAATCAGGCTTCAACCGGTATATGCTGGGGTTTCAGTTTGTAATATCTGTCATATTGCTGGTTTGTGCCATTACCATTATTCGTCAGACAAATTTCATCCAGGAAAAACCATTGGGATTTAACCGGGATATACTGGAAGTCAGAGCTCCCAGAGGAGCGGATATGGGCCAAATGGAAGTCCTTCAAAACTATGTTAATACCATTCCAGGAATTATGCAAAGTTCGCTTGGGAGTGGAAATCCTATTTCTGATAATATGATCCTGAGATATGACCTGGAAAATGATGAATTCTATACACCTTATCTCTTTGTTGGGGATGAAAACTACCTGGGAACCCTGGGAATTGTACTATTATCGGGTCAGATCCCATCAATTGGAAATACAAATGCGAAGCTGGTCAATGAAGCTTTTATAAAATATTTTGATCTGAAGGAACCAATAGGAAAAGGTGTTCCCGGCACTGAGGAAGAATATATCTCAGGTGTGGTCAGAGACTTCAACATTTCCTCCCTGAAACAGGATATTCCTCCAACCATAATATCAATAAACAGTCATCTGAGTACTTTACTGGCGAAAATAGACCCTGAACAGGTGGGCCGCATCCTTCCGGAATTTGAAAAGTACTGGAAAATGGTTTATCCTTCTTATCCTTTCAAATACCTCTTAATGGATGATGAGCTTGCCAAAAAACATAAAAATGACCTGGTCCTGGGCAAGATCATTATCACTTCAGCTATTATCAGCATCCTCATCACCTGCTTTGGATTAATTGCTTTATCCTGGGGAACTGCCCAGGAAAGATCCCGGGAGATCGGGATCCGTAAGGTGACCGGTGCTAACA
>CBDUCT010000344.1:0-4329 GCA_965365715.1 uncultured Cyclobacteriaceae bacterium
ACATTTTGTTATATCATTAGATTACGAAATCCATTGGGGTGTTTTTGACAAAAAATCTGTTGATGACTATAAAACGCATTTAGAAAATGTGCCAAAAGTAATTGATAAGTTACTTGAGTTGTCTGATGCCTATGGTGTAAAACTGATATCAGGCAGATCTTTCAGCCGGGATAGAGAAAACACAGAGGAGACAGAATATATTATTAATGAGACCGCCATGAACCTTATTGGCTGGGATAAAGAAAGTGCTATCGGGAAAAGGATTACCATGGGTGAAAGAAAAGGTATTTGTATTGGTGTTGTTCAAGATTTTCATTTTAACTCCTTGAAGAATGAAGTAGAACCTATGACTTTCGTCATTGACAATAATTTCAGAAACAACGTAATCATAAGATTTGGAGATGGGGATATATCTTCCACATTGGCTTATATCGAAGAAGAATGGGAAAAAAATGTGCCTGATGCCGCTTTTGATTATCATTTTATAGATGAATCCTTTGATGCCCTTTATAAAAATGAATACAAGACCGGCCAGTTATTCTTAGGATTTTCATTATTAACCATAATAATTGCCGGCCTCGGATTATTTGGATTGTCCACCTATGAGACTCAGGTACGGACCAAGGAAATAGGAATCAGGAAAGCACTTGGTTCTTCAAGTTTGCAGATATTCCGTCTGCTTGTGAACAGTTTTACCATATTGGTATTTATCGGATTCATTATATCTATTCCAATAGTCCTCTACGCTCTGGACTACTGGCTTCAATCATTCGCATATAAAACATCCATAGGGGTGATGGAGTTTGTTTATGCCGGTGTGATTACCTTAGTCATAGTTATCATATCAGTGGGATTCCAGGCTATTAAGGCTGCTTTCAACAATCCTGTTGACTCATTGAGATACGAGTAGTTGATGATTGGCATGGGAATCTTTATGTGTGGATCATATTATCAAGTCTTGTTGAGCACCAAAATATTCAGGCATTGTAGGAATTCCATAGAAAACATGAAAGATTGAGCCAGGCTTTCTTGTGCGTATGGAAGAAAACGCTAAATTTGTTCAAAATATTTACAAATGAGTGTATTAGTTAATAAGAATAGCAGGATTATAGTTCAGGGATTCACAGGATCTGAAGGAACCTTTCACGCCACCCAGATGATAGAGTACGGCACCAATGTGGTAGGTGGTGTAACTCCCGGGAAAGGTGGCCAGACTCACCTGGATCGGCCAGTCTTCAATACAGTTAAAGATGCAGTAGTATCTACAGGGGCGGATGTGTCTGTAATTTTTGTTCCGCCTGCATTTGCTGGTGATGCCATTATTGAAGCCGCTGATGCAGGCATTAAGGTAATTGTAACGATTACTGAAGGTATACCGACCAGGGATATGATCAAAGTAAAGTCTTATCTTAAAGACAAGGATTCTGTACTAGTGGGCCCCAATTGCCCGGGTGTTATCACACCGGGGGAGGCTAAAGTCGGAATCATGCCCGGGTTCATACATAAAAAGGGAACCATAGGTATTGTTTCGCGTTCGGGTACCTTGACCTATGAGGCGGTTGACCAGGTAACAAAAGCCGGCATGGGACAATCAACCTGTATTGGAATCGGGGGAGATCCCATAATTGGAACTACAACGCTGGATGCTGTAAAACTATTAATGGAAGATCCGGAAACAGAGGGGATCATCATGATCGGTGAAATTGGTGGAAGTATGGAAGCTGATGCCTCCTATTTTATTAAAGAACACGGCACAAAACCTGTGGTAGGTTTTATTGCCGGTCAGACAGCTCCTCCGGGCAGGAGGATGGGCCATGCCGGAGCCATAATCGGGGGTGCAGCGGATACAGCTGAGGCAAAAATGAAGATCATGGCTGAGTGTGGAATTCATGTCGTCGAATCCCCCGCGGATATTGGCGAGACCATGATAAAAGCGCTGAAGAATTAGATGTAACATATGATCCGGAAAGTATTCCTGGTCTTAGAGGAAGACATTTCGGATTTCTCATTGGCCAGCGAGAAAATAATAGTGACAAAATTCGCCTATACATTCAGGATCCTGACCTTTTATTAACTTATAGAAATTACAAGCTTTAATAAAACTGTTGGGACATTCAGGATCCTGGTATTTTATTAGATCATTTAGGAAATACAGGCTATATACAGCTGCCCATGTCTAGAGAATTCCGAAATTCTATAAAACCTTTCGCACTCACAGAATCATGATATACCAGCGACTTACTGGGGAGATAAAAGCTAAGGAAGCCTGCATACTTTACAGGATCTTTTTAAAGAATCTAAAAGTCTATTTAGGCTCTCCAGTTAAATGATCATCTACTTCGCGTAACTCACCGCCCGGGTTTCCCTGATGACAGTAACTTTTATCTGTCCCGGATACTGCATTTCCTTTTCGATCTTCTGGGATATCTCGAAGGAAAGCTTTCCGGACTGATCATCGGAAACCGTCTCGGCGTCTACCAGAACCCTGAGTTCACGGCCGGCCTGGATAGCGTAACATTTGTTAACACCCTCAAATCCAAGTGCCACTTCCTCAAGTTCTTTCAAACGCTTGATATAGGATTCCATGACTTCCCTTCTGGCCCCTGGTCTGGCACCGGAGATTGCGTCCGCAATCTGTATTAAGGGGGAGATCATCGAGGTCATTTCAATCTCGTCGTGATGAGCCCCAATGGCGTTGCAGACTTCCTGGTTTTCCTTATATTTTTTAGCGAGTTCCATTCCTACTATGGCGTGTGGCTGGTCGGGTTCATCAGGCCAAACCTTACCTATATCGTGAAGCAATCCAGCACGCTTGGCCAGCTTAGAATTCAGGCCGAGTTCCGATGCCAGGGTGGCACAAAGTTTTGCAACCTCCCTGGAGTGTTGGAGCAGGTTCTGTCCATAGGAAGACCGGAACCGCATACGGCCCACCATTTTTATTAATTCCGGATTTAATCCATGTATTCCAAGGTCAATAACTGTACGTTCTCCCAGTTCAACGATCTCTTCCTCAATGTTCTTCCTGGTCTTTCCTACAATTTCTTCAATTCTTGCCGGATGGATTCTTCCATCCGCGACCAGACGGTGTAATGATAACCTGGCAATTTCACGCCTGACCGGATCGAATCCGGAAATTATGATTGCCTCGGGTGTATCGTCAACGATTATTTCAATACCTGTGGCTGCTTCCAGAGCCCGGATGTTACGTCCTTCCCGGCCAATGATCTTACCCTTGATGTCATCGCTTTCTATGATGAAAACAGAAACACAGTTCTCGATGGTATGCTCTGTGGCGGTACGCTGCAATGTCTTTATGATAACATTTTTCGCCTCTTTGTTGGCCGTTAATTTCGCCTCCTCAAGAATATCCTTAATGATGGAAGAAGCTTTGGTTTGGGCTTCATTTTTCAGATTTTCCATCATTTTTTCAAGCGCTTCAGCACGGGAAAGGTTGGCAATTTTTTCCAGTGCATTGATCTGTTCGAGACGAACTTTCTCAAGTTCGGCTTTCCGTTTCTTCACAATCTCCATCTGCGCATTAAGGTTTTCCTTCATGCTGTCGATCTCATCTTCCTTGCGTTTTATCTGTTCGAATTGCTTGGAAAGGTTCTGTTCCCTTTGCTTGATCTTCGCCTCATTACTTATAATGAGATTTTTCTTTTTGTTGGCTTCCTCCTCGAATTCAGTTTTCAGTTGAAGGAATTTTTCCTTTGCCTCAAGGATCTTGTCTTTCTTGATCGTATCGGCATTAATATTGGCTTCCTTTATTATCAGATCAGCCTTTTCCCTGGCTTCCACTTCATGTTTGCGCTGAGCGCTTCTTAGCATGAAGTAACCGATGGCTCCCCCAGCTATCAGACTGACAGCCCCGGTTAGTATTAGTAATGTTATATCACCCATGATTGTATATATTTAAAAATATCACAGGCTGGAGGGAATGATTCTGTTAATTAAAATCAGGATTGCGTATCTGAGGCGACTATATTATTTAGATAATTAATTCTTTCCAGTATCGTTTCGTCGTTAATTACATCATATTCTTCTTTCTGGCTCTTATCCACCAGAATATCAAATGCGACCATTGCCAACAGATCCTGTTTATCGTCTATTCCAAATTGTTGAGCGTATGATTTGATCTTTTCGTTGATCAGCTTCCCCGCTTTCCTTATCACCTCTTCATCTTCCGGCTCGATCTTCATGGGATATTCCCTGTCAGCAATTTTAATTTTTATAGAAAGTACGTCACGCATTATTTAATATATTCTACCCTTGAGATAAATGCATTATGCATTTGTCAATTTCTCGTATATATTCGTTAATCTGATTTTT
>CBDUCT010000345.1:0-4315 GCA_965365715.1 uncultured Cyclobacteriaceae bacterium
ACGCCATAAAAGGAGCGCTCAACAAGGCCGGAATCGGTCCTGAAAAAGTTCAGGAAGTGTTCCTCGGCAATGTTATCCCTGCCAACCTGGGTCAGGCTCCGGCACGCCAAACCGCCCTTAAAGCCGGGTTAGGTTATCATATCCCATGCACATTGATCAATAAAGTATGCGCCTCGGGGATGAAATCCATCATGATCGGTGCCCAATCCATCATGCTTGGAACGAATGACCTGGTGATTGCAGGGGGTATGGAAAGTATGTCAAATATTCCATATTATATTCCTAAAGCCAGGTTTGGATATAAATACGGAAATGCTGAATTGATCGACGGATTGCAGAAGGATGGTCTGTGGGAAGCATACCATCAGTTTGCCATGGGCAATTGTGCCGACCATACGGCCAGTGAAATGAAAATATCCCGTGAAGAACAGGATGAATTCGCCATAGAATCCTATAAAAGGGCTATAAAAGCAACGGAAAATGGATTCCTGAACGATGAGATCGTACCCATCGAGATTCCTCAAAGAAAAGGTGATCCCCTCATTATGGACGAGGATGAGGAAATCAAATCCGTGAATTTTGATAAAATTCCTAACCTCAGACCCGTATTCTCAAAAGAAGGAACGGTTACTGCAGCCAACGCATCCACCATTAATGACGGAGCTTCCGCTGTGGTACTGGCAAGTAAAAAAGCGGTTGAAGAATATAAATTGTCTCCGCTGGCCAAAATCCTGGGTTTTGCAGATGCGGGACAGGAGCCGATCTGGTTCACCACTACACCTTCAATCGCCATTCCCAAAGCATTGCAAAATGCAGGAATTAGCCAGGATAAGGTCGACTTCTATGAGATCAATGAAGCCTTCTCGGTTGTTGTTCTCGTCAACAATAAGCTACTCGGCCTCGATCCGGAAATAGTAAATATTCATGGGGGTGCGGTATCTATCGGTCACCCGATTGGTTGTTCCGGAGCCAGAATAACAGGTACGCTGGCCAATACCTTGAAAATAAAAAATAAAAACATTGGCGTAGCCGCAATATGTAATGGAGGTGGTGGCGCTTCAGCCATCGTTCTGGAAAATTATTGAAATTAAGTATAAAATTAAATCGAAAGTCCTCTGATTCTCAAATGCCTTATTTAATTTCGAACCTAAATTGGTTTTAATGGTCCGTATCATAATTACGATATTCTTATTATCCGCACTGCATCATTTTTGCCAGGGACAGCAGAAAGTGGTCATATATTATGATACGGTCGATCAGGTCAGAGAGACTTATACCATCCTGAACAATGATTCCTCGTTAATTGACGGGGAATACAACATGTATTATGTTACCGGAGAACCAGCCCTTACCGGCAATTATGACCAGGGGGAAAAATCCGGACTTTTTACCGAATTCTACCCCTCTGGTGGCAAAAAAAGGGAGATCAATTTTTCTGATAACCTGAAGAACGGTGAAATGCTGGTTTACGATGAATCCGGGAGACTATTACAATCGGCTGAATTTAAAAATGATTCGCTAACAGGAAAAGTAAGCCAGTACTATGGCAATGGCAGCATCATGAGCGAAAGTCATTTTATCAATGGTGAATTGAACGGGCTGGTCAAAAAATATTACCCTTCCGGCAATACCAGTGAGGAGATCCACTACCTGAACGGGTTGCAACAGGGTACCCATAATGAATACTATGATAATGGTAATCTTAAATCCGAAGCCCAGTATGATGAAGGCATGCTTGATGGTTACTTTAAAACATATTATCCTAACGGACAGATAAATACGGTATACCGGAATAAAAAAGGAGAAAAAGATGGGGACTTTAAATCCTATAGTCAGAACGGGGTTCTGATCAAAGAGGGATTGTACAGCAATGGTAAAATTGACGGCATTGCCACAACCTATTATGAATCAGGAAAGATCCAGTCGACCAACCAATATCAGGAAGGTGTGCGTGTAGGGGAAAGCCTGTATTATTATGAAAGCGGACTGGTTAGTAAAAGAATTAAATTTTCCGATGAAGGAGCAA
Source organism: uncultured Cyclobacteriaceae bacterium (assembly GCA_965365715.1). Lineage (GTDB taxonomy): Bacteria > Bacteroidota > Bacteroidia > Cytophagales > Cyclobacteriaceae > JAGTVG01. The sequence continues at coordinate 2,027 of CBDUCT010000345.1, forward strand.
ACCAGCAAATTACGGAATATCACCCTAACGAAGTCCTGAAAGCTGAAAAATATATGATCGAAGGCCTGCCTGCAAACTCCTGGAGGTATTATTATGATAATAAAAAGGACAGCCTTGTGGAATCCTATTCAAAAGGTAAATTGAACGGACCAAGACTATACTATGATAAAAACGGTAACTTGATAAAAGAAGAACCTTTTGTATATGACAAGATCGTGGGGAAGGTAATTGAGTACTATCCGAACGGGAATCAAAAAGAGATCACGGTTTATAAATCCAATAAAAAACACGGGGAGATCAATTCCTATTACGAGGATGGCAGCCTGGAATCCAAAGGAAAATATGCTGCAAACAGAAGAGTTGGGGAATGGATTTATTATGACAAAAAAGGGAATGTGATAAAAAAAGAAACTTATGAGAATAATAAGTTAGTCGGTGAAGAAACTTTTTAGAAACTTATTTATAATTTAATAGTCAGAACATAAAAAAATAAAACAATGACAGAAGGACTTAAAGAAACCAACTTTAATTTTGAAGGTCAAACTGATTTTTACCGGGGTAAAGTTCGGGATGTGTATCATTTTGATAAGAAACTTGTAATTATTGCCTCCGACAGGATCTCTGCATTTGACATTATACTACCGAGGCCTATACCCTATAAGGGTCAGATATTGAACCAGATTGCAGCAAAAGCACTCAAAGAAACAGCCGGTATCGTTCCCAACTGGCTGGAAAGCAATCCGGATCCTAATGTATCCGTTGGAAAAAAATGCCAAGCCCTGGAAGTTGAAATGGTGATCAGGGGTTATGTCGTGGGCCATGCCTGGAGAGAATACCGGGATGGCAAAAGAAGCATTTGTGGTGTCCCCATGCCAGACGGGCTTAGAGAAAATGACAGGTTGCCGGAGCCTATTCTCACACCTACGACCAAAGCTAAAGAGGGCCACGATGAAGACATTTCAAGGGAAGAAATAATCAAACAGGGACTGGTTGAAGAGAGCATTTATGTCAAACTAGAGGATTATACCAGAAAGCTATTCCAGCATGGGACAGATTCTGCCCTAAAACAAGGATTGATCCTGGCTGATACTAAATATGAATTCGGGATATATGATGGCGAGATATACCTGATCGATGAAATACATACCCCTGATTCCTCAAGATATTTTTATGCAGACGGATTTGATGAAAGGCAGGCCAAAGGTGAACCTCAAAAGCAGCTATCCAAGGAATTTGTCCGCCAATGGTTGATCAGTAATGGTTTCCAGGGTCTGGAAGGTCAGAAAATGCCTGAAATGAGTGATGAGGTGGTTATGTCTGTATCGAACAGGTATATTGAATTATATGAAAACTTTACCGGTGAGAAATTCCAAAAGGCTGATTATTCGAATATTTTGGATAGAATTTATGAAAATATCCTTAAATTGGCATAGTCTAAAGAACCCAAACCCCTATGAAATATTCTATTGATAAACAGGAGCAATATACAGTATTAAAACTTCAGGAAGAAAAGCTCGACACCGTGCTTGCTCCTAATCTTAAATCTGAACTTGTAACATTAAATGCTGAGGGTATCAAGAATCTGATCCTTGACCTTGGTGAGGTGAAGTACACCGATTCTTCCGGCCTGAGTGCTATCCTTGTTGGCAACCGGGTATTTAGTGAATCCAATGGTTTCTTTGTGATCGCAAATATCAATGACCATGTTTTGAAACTGATCAGGATATCTCAACTTGATTCAGTACTTAACGTTGCTGACAATGTAGCTGAAGGTATTGAAGCCATCCTGTCCGCATTGGAAGAAAAAGAAGAAGAATAAAGGGATAAGGTAAGCATATATTGACTTTCAGATTAAAAATACTTGGCTCTAACTCTGCCGCACCTGCATTTAATAGAAATCAGACAGCTCAGGTTCTGCAGGTAAACAGTTCCTATTTCCTGATCGATTGTGGTGAAGGAACCCAACTGCGCATGGCGAAAGCGAGGGTTAAGATCAATAAAATCAGTCATATCTTTATCAGTCATTTGCATGGTGACCATTATTTTGGGCTAATAGGACTGATATCGACCATGCACCTGTTTGGCCGTAAACATGATCTCGATATATTCTGCCCGTCACCCCTTGAAGAGATCATCAACCTGCAGCTTAAACATTCTGAGACTATCCTGAACTTCAAGATCAATTATACATTTATTGATCAGATGGAAGACGATTTTCTTCTTGAGAACCGATATCTGACCGTTGAAAAGTTTCCTTTGAACCACAGGATCTATTGCAGTGGTTTCCTT
>CBDUCT010000346.1:0-4301 GCA_965365715.1 uncultured Cyclobacteriaceae bacterium
AGGGATTTTACCTTGGAGAACATGGATGGTTTGATAAACGCTTTATGTACGAGGCATCCTTCCGAACACCTCTCCTGATGCGATATCCCAAGGAAATTAAGCCAGGTACAGAGATAAATCAATTAATTCAAAACTTGGATTTTGCACCGACATTTCTGGATTATGCAGGAGTGGAAATACCTGCTGATTTCCAGGGGGAATCATTTCGTCAGATTGTAAGTGGTGAAAAATCAGAATGGCGGGATGCTATTTATTATACCTATTATGAATATCCCTCCGTTCATATGGTGAAGCGTCATTATGGTGTCCGTACGGACCGGTATAAGCTGATGCATTTTTACTATGATATCGATGAATGGGAGATGTACGATCTCGAAAAGGATCCTCATGAAATGAAGAATATTTATGATGATCCCGAATATGCTGAGGTTCAGGAATTAATGCATAAGCGATTGGTCGAAATGAGGGAAAAATACGGAGACAGCAAGGAAAATGATGAAGCTTTCCTGGAGGCTTACCTGAAATCTATGAAAGAGAGAAACAGGTAGGGAGATACTCTCCGCAAACAAACTTACTCAAGCCAATTGCTGAAAATTATGCCTGGATTATCACCTGACCACAGGCGGATATGAAGGTTTTCAAAAGCATCTTTCTGCCTGTATGCATTCTTTATGATATTTATATCGGGATGTTCCGCGGATAGGTCTATATTATTCCCCAGTTGGTCTTTCACGTTTACAAGTAAAAGTTTTGCCGGCGCAAAAGTGTTTATGAGGTCCGGGAGATCATATAGGGGTAAGACTCCTGAAAGAGAGGACTGGATGAGAATTGGATCATAATTTTTTTCATAAACCATTAAGCGGTATGAAATAAGCGGGTCAATCAGGGCCATTCTGGTGAAATTGGCGCTTACGATATTATTATGTAGTAGATCCGATGTAAAAATTCCCCTGGCAACCCCGAAAATAATATCGTTTTCTATATCATATTGATCTAAAATAAAGGCACATACTTTATCGATATCTTCCATTCTAAGTCCGACAATACTTTTTCCCGTAAGAATCCCGGCATACCATTTATTATATGAGGAATGTTCGATATACGAATCTCCTTTTTTATCATCCGGAGCCAGTTCACCACTTCCTGTGATATCAGGAATTATTACATGATATCCCTTCTTTACCAAGTAGACCGGTAATCCGGATCTCATCTCCCTGCTTTTTCCTTCCGGATTAAGGATCAGTACAGCTTTATTGAGTTTGAGGGTGTCAGGTATCATTACGACTACCGGAATGTTTCTTGAATTATTTCCCTTGATAAGGTACTTCTCAATGGTGAAGCCCGCATACGAGTCTGTCCCGGAAAATATATAATCGTCATCAATGATAATATTTTCAAAGCCTGTGATCTGAATAACCGATTTAGTCAGACTATCGGGCGATAGGAAGATGGAATCATTCATTATCTCATTATCATCAGTATTCTGAAGTGCCACTTTTTTATTTAATGAGAAAATAGTCTCTCCATTGAATTCGGTCAATACCTGCCCGTTCTGTGTCACACGAAGATCCTTTTTGCTGAAAATCTCCACATTCAGATCGGATGAATCTCCCGGATGGTTCAAATGTTTCTGGAAAAAAGCATAGGCCCTTTCCCGGTTTTTAAGAGTAGATTCATGTCCCCCCTTATCTTCGATCATCTGGACAAGATCTTCATTACCATATATCTTATAAGCCCGCTTAACTTCCTCATAGGTTTCCCTGGCTCCCTGGATACTGAAAAAATCACTTAATGTGCTGATAATCAGGGTAGGCTTTGGCGCTCTTACCTCCAGAAGATCGGCAAAATCCAGGTGGTTTTTTAACAGGTTGGGTAGGTTTTGTTCAGCGTCCTGGGGACCTATGGATTCAAGAAGATATTGAAAACTGGTGACATAGTTTTCCGGTGCGGAAGCCAGTATGCGATCGTCAAAAGCCGAGATATATACCGATTGAGTTCCGCCCCCTGATCTGCCAGTAATCCCGATTCGTGTCGAATCTACCTCTACTCTTGAAACCAGGTAATCAATACTCCTGATGCCATCCCATATCATATATTTTGCCATTGACTGGCCATTGATAAAGCACTGCCCGCCTGCATAGGAATGTTCCTTGGTGGGTGTGTTATAAAGGGATTTTTTACCTTTTTTGTGTAAATATTGCAGACGCTCACCCTGGCTGATCGGATCAAAAGCCAGCACCACAAAACCTTTCTTGACATAATTAATGATCGCGTGCTGATAGACTTCTGAACGAAAACCATCCCAGGTGTGACCACTGCAATATAATATCGCCGGTGATTTTTTCTCAAGGCCATCAGGTATGAATAAAGCTGCGGTTACATGTAAGCCAGGTTGCGATTCATAGATCACCTTTTCAACCCTGAACCCATCTCCTTTTAAAAGACCTGTAACCCTGGCATTCAAGGGCGTCTTTTCAGGGAATTCACCAATAATTTTATCCAGTTTTACCCGGACTTCAGATCTTCTTTGCTCCCAATCTTCCTTGCTTTTTAATTTTTTAACCTGGTCTTTTCTTTCAGCAAGCTGGTCAAGGGCTATGCCAGTAAGACTTTTGTATAATGTTTGTTTATGATCGGAATGGTATTCCCAATAATCGAATAAAGAAACATCCGGTTGCGAATAGGTAAATGGACTATTTATGACAATTAAAGCAATTATCAGAAAAAATCTTTTTGCCTTGAGAATAAAGATTGAAAAGAACTTCATTATTATGAAGATTATATGTTTGAGACTTAATACATGTACAATTTAGCAATACTTGATGGCTATTTAAACAATCCTGGCAAGGATATCCAATATATCCCTTATTAACCCGGAACTCATAGTTTGTCAGATCAGTCTATCAGGCCTTCTGTTTATATGAATTTGTCCATTCGTAATCTAAGTGTTTTTTCGAAAAGTCGCAATATGGTTGTAAAGATGCTCAGCGAAATTCTATCTTGATCGATTCGGATTGAGCATATCCCAACCGGTGGGCAACAGCCTCGATCCTGGTATCCACGCTGATCTCCAGAGGGCTGGTGTATACTTCCCATTGTTCAGGTGCAGATTCATCAAATCCATACATTTTATAGCCAATGCTTGCACCTTCAGTTTCGGATCTCAAAATCAATTCTCCATCAATCACTTCGTAGGAAGGGGTAGCAGTTACAGGTTGTTCCCTTCCCGGCCAGAAATTTTCCAGTATCTCAGCTTCAGGGATCTCGCCCATATCATTTATTGATTTCATCCATCTGCTACATTCTTCTCTCAGTTCCTCCAGTTTTCCGGCGTAATCCGGATCACCCGCCAGGTTATGTAGTTCATATGGATCTTCCCAGGTATCGAATAATTCTTCTTTCACCTTCTTCTCCCTGAACCATTGCCCCTGGTAGGTGTTTAGGCTATCTATTTCCTTCAACCTCAGCAATTCCTTCATAATTGCCATCTGTTCCCTGTATTTAACCGGGAGATAGTAAGGCTTGTCAGGATAAAAATTCAGAAGATATTTAAATCGATCGTCACGCACGGCTCTGATCATATCCACCTGGGCATCAAACCTGTCGGCCGCCGCATGTATATATTTTCGTTCTTTTCGTGACCGGTATTTGCCCGCAAATGCCTGTCCTTGTACATAATCTGGTATTTTTATTCCGGATATAGAAAATATCGTGGGCGCAAAATCGATAAAGCTGATCAATTGATCATCATGGTATCCGGCACCGGGCTGGCCCGGGTACCTGATCATCATAGGAACTTTTATGCCGGAATCATAGATCAGTCTTTTCTGTCGTGGCAATGGCCCACCATGATCAGAATAGAAGAAAACGATGGTACTGTCCAGTAAATGGTCTTCTTCCAGTTGTGCAATAATTATCCCGATCTGTCTGTCCAGTTCTATTATATTTGAGTAAACCCTTCTGATGTCATTTACTGCAATCTCCGTTGATGGCAGGTAAGGCGGTATCGGTACATCCAGATCTTCAGGAATGTTTAATGGCCAGTTCTCTGTAGAGATCATATCTCCGAAATTGGCCGGATTACCTGTCGATTCCGGGAAATCAGGATCATGGTACCGCATCAGTTGTTTTCTATACGGTCTGGTCACATGTCCCTCATGCGTAACGCCTATATTAAAAACTGAGAAGAATGGCTGGTCTTTGGCCCTGTGTCTCCAATGCGCCTTCAGGCTGTACTCATCCCAGTTGGTATTCGTTTGTTTTATCTTTTATTCCTTTTTTTCATTATTCGTACAGAAATA
>CBDUCT010000347.1:0-4288 GCA_965365715.1 uncultured Cyclobacteriaceae bacterium
GCCCGGATCATAACCATGAACGGTGATGAGATCATCGAAAATGGCGACATCTATTGTAACTGATATCATGGAAAATTTTTCCAGGGATGGAATTATCAGCCATAATATTCATTGGAATGGATATGGTAAAAATCATCAGGGAGCTGGTTCGGGCCCCGTAAAAGTTCCACCCAGCAATGATGGATTCCATACTTTTGGGCTTGATTGGAGCCCGCTGGGGTACGTTTTTTATGTGGATGGAAAAGAAACATGGAGGATCTCCGGACCGGTCTCTCACCGGGAACAGTTTATCCTGGTCTCTGCAGAATGTAAAGGATATCGGGAAGGCTCACCCGTACCGGAGATAAAAAGCGCCAAATTACCCGATTATTTTATAGTGGATTATGTACGGGTGTATGATGAATATTAAAAAGCAACTTATAGCCACATCGCTGATTGTCCTTCTACCTATGGTTCAAGTTAGCCATGCCCAAACTGATATTCCAGATTGGAGAAACATTAAAACGGGTTCCATTATACCTGACTTAAGTTACAGCGATCAACCTTATATCCTTAAAACTGATGATGATGCCTGGTTATGCTGCCTGACAACAGGTGCAGGACATGAAGGTCAACCCGGTCAGATCCTTATCACACAACGTAGCAAAGACAAGGGAAAAACCTGGGAAGATCTGGTGCAATTAGAACCTCCATCGGGACCGGAAGCCTCCTATGCGGTTATGTTGAAGGTGCCATCTGGGCGTATTTATATTTTTTATAATCACAATACGGATAATATCCGTGAAATTAAAACCGTTGATGGAGATTTTATCAAACGGGTGGACAGTCAGGGCTATTTCGTGTTTAAATACAGTGATGACCATGGAAGGACGTGGTCTGACAAGCGGTACCCTGTCCCGGTCAGGGAATTTGAAATAGATCGTAATAATGTATATAATGGGAAGATCAGGTTTTTCTGGAATGTGGGGAAAGCTTTTATACTGGATGGGAAAGGCTATGTGCCACTGCATAAAGTGGGTGGATTTGGGAAAGGATTTTTTACAAGGAACGAGGGAGTCCTTCTAATGAGCGATAATATTTTAACTGAAGATGATCCGGAAAAAATCAGTTGGGTGACATTTCCGGAAGGTGATATAGGACTGCGCACACCTGAGGGTGGGGGGGCTATAGCCGCTGAACAAAGCTATTCAGTATTGAGTGACGGATCTCTTTATTGTGTGTATCGTACCATAGACGGGCATCCGGTCGAAACCTACAGTAGGGATGGGGGCCGCTCCTGGGCGGAACCAATATATAAAAGATTTGCAAATGGTAATCTGATAAAACATCCCCGTGCCGCTAACTTTGCCTGGAAATGTAAAAATGGAAAGTATTTGTATTGGTTCCATAATCACGGAGGACGCTTTATTCGTGAATTTCCGGATGTCAACATGGCCTACAATGATCGGAACCCTGTTTGGCTCTCCGGAGGAATTGAAGCTGATGGTCCTGATGGTAAGATCATCAAATGGACTCAGCCTGAGATCTTGTTGTACGACGATGACCCTTTTATTCGAATTAGCTATCCAGATTTGATTGAAGATGATGGAAAGTTTTATATAACCGAAACACAGAAAGATGTTGCCCGTGTGCATGAGATTGATGCTGGATTACTGGAGAAATTATGGAACCAATTTGATTTAGAGGAGCTTGCAGACCCGGGATTGACGCTTTCCCTCCCGGGTGATTCGGGTAAAATGCCGAAAGAAGTAAAAATACCAGACTTCAGTCCTTTTATCCAAAGAAACTATACCAGAGCGGATTATGGTTCTGAGGATATGCGTCAAGGTTTCACAATAGATATCTGGTTTGAATTAAAATCTGATAAATCAAGCCAGGTGTTGATCGATAACCGGTTGGCAAATGGTCAGGGGATCGCTTTGCAAACTACAAAAAAAGGCACAGTTGAAATTGTCTTGAATGATGGTCGTACTGAAAGTCGCTGGGATTGTGACCCCGGTTTGATTCAAAAGAAAAAATTACATCATCTGACTGTGATTGTTGACGGAGGCCCCAAAATAATCACTTTTATCGTTGATGGAATGCTCTGTGATGGGGGGGATTACCGCCAGTTTGGCTGGGGCAGGTTCAATCCGGATTACAGAGGCGTTAGCGGTATGGACATTTTACGTATCGGTCCTTCCCTAAAGGGAAAGGTCAAATCCCTGAGGATGTATGACCGGGCATTGCTGACAACAGAGGCCATTGGTAATTACAGATATGGGTTAAACAAACCTTAAAAGATTAGAATTGTTTACATTCATTTGATATGAACGATACATATGATCTCAATCAGAAGGATTTAGATTTTCATTTTCTGCATTTGATTATTTATCATTACATTAACAGAATAATCTAGCTATTTGTCGAAGTGAGAAATAAACTAAAACGACGGGAGTTCCTTTATCGATTAGGTAACCTTGGCGGTGCCATTATTTTACCTTGGAGTATTTCTTCCGGGCAGGAGATCAATACAAATAGTAAATTAAGAATTGGACTCATTGCAGACCTTCATCATGATATCATGCATGATGGTATGGAAAGGTTAACGACTTTCATAAAACAAGCTAATTCTTCAGAGGCTGATTTTGTCCTACAAATGGGTGATTTCTGTGTTCCCAAACGAGAGAACAAGGCGCTTCTAAATAATTTTGCCGGTTTTAATGGGCCCTCATATCATATCCTGGGAAATCATGACATGGATGGAGGATTTTCCCGTGAGGAAACCATGGAATTCTGGGGCATGAAACAGAAATATTATTCATTCGATCATAATGGCCTTCATTTTGTGATATTGGATGGGAATGATCCAAATCCGGAACCGTGGGAGGGGTATAATAGATATATTGGCAAAGAACAACAGAAATGGCTTCGGGAAGATCTGGAGAAAACAAATCTGGATACATTTATTTTTTCTCATCAGACCATTGAAAACGAAGAAGGAGGTGTGGCTAACTTCCTTGAGATCAGGAAAATCCTTGAGGAGGTCAATAAATCTAAGAAAAAAGGTAAAGTAGTAGCCTGTTTCAGTGGTCACCATCATACAGATTATATGACCAGTATCAATGATATATACTACATTCAAATTAACAGTGCTTCCTACAGGTGGGTGGGTGATGATTATCAGTATGTACGTTATGGTAAGGAAATAGATGAAAAATATCCCTGGATCAAATATACCATTCCCTATAAAGATCCCTTATTCACTTTCCTGGAAATCGATCCTGCAGGATATTTGACTTTGGAACCTAGATCTACCGAATTTGTGGGGCCTGGCCCTGAAGAAATGGGTGGCCCGAAAACTGCTGTTAACGATCCTATTGTAGCTGAAATCAGCGCATTTAATTTTAAATTTTAAATCATAGCAGAAAGCTTCCACTATACATTACTTTTCATATTTACCATTCCCTGTTTTATAACAAATCGCGCGGCAGTTGTATCTGTCTTTAAAACAAAATAATATTCTGCTGGTAGTTATATCTTTATCGGAAATAATATACCAATTGAGTGTCAACATTATAAATTTTTCTATCATTTAGTCGAGTATTGTTGTAAATTTTTTTAGATTTCCTTTAAGTTCATAGCTGAGAGACCTGTTTTTAGATATATAGGATATAATTTTTTAACAAATCGATAATTAACATGGACCAGAACAGAAGAAATATGATCAAAAGCTCTGCCGCTATTGCTGCCGGAGCTACCTTTTTCAGTCCGAATATGTTGTTCGGGAATGATGATAGAAAAGCCAGGATGGCATTTATTGGACTTGGCGGACGGGGCAGGTGGCACCTGCGGCTTTGCCTTGAGCGGGATGATGTGGAAGTCAAGGCTATTTGTGATATCGACCCTGAAGCCATAGAACTTACCAATAAAATGCTCAGTAACGCAGGCTATAAAAATGTTCCGGTCTATAGTGAGCATGAAGAGATCTATCTGAAAATGCTGGAACAGGGAGATATTGACGGGGTAATAATTGCTACACCCTGGGTATGGCATACAAAAATGGCCTGCGCGGCCATGAGGGCAGGTATATACGCTGGTGTAGAGGTTTCTGCAGCAAATACCCTGGAAGAATGCTGGGACCTGGTGAATACCTATGAGGAGACAGGTACGCCTTGTATGATATTGGAGAATGTAAATTATCGACGTGATATTATGGCCATATTGAATATGGTAAGACAAGGTTTATTTGGAGAGCTTATTCATATGGAATGCGGTTATCAGCATAACCTATGGGATGTAAAGTTTA
>CBDUCT010000348.1:0-4253 GCA_965365715.1 uncultured Cyclobacteriaceae bacterium
TTATTTTATTGGATGAAATGACTTCATTTAGGTTTAGCGGTAACCACAAAGTCTGGGCTGCAGATTATAAATCATTTGCCTCGCATCAGGAGGAAGAATTTAATTCTATGTTTCTGGAGGAAATTACACAGGAACAGGTAATAGGGCTCCCCTTATTGGTAAAAATTGATAACAAATGCTATGCTGCAATAACAGAAGCCGATCTGACAGATTGGGCAGGAATGTATCTAAAAAAAAGAAACAGAGGTAATTCTTTAAGTTTTGAAGCTGATCTGTCTCCTTTACCGGGAAATCCGAAAGAAAAAGTAAAAATCTTACCTGGCTCATGGTCACCCTGGCGTGTAGTTATGCTGGGTGATTCCCCGGGAGCATTGATTGAATCTGAAATTGTAAATAATCTGAATGATCCTTGTGCGATAAAAGACCCATCCTGGATAGTGCCAGGTATTAGTGCCTGGGACCACTGGTGGAGCGGCGAGGTAAACATGAACACCGGAACCATAAAAGATTATATTCAGCTTGCTGCTGATATGGGCTGGGAATATATGCTGATAGACTGGCACTGGTATGGTGCACCCTTTATCACAGATGGGGAATTCAGGGCAGATCCGGATGCAGATATCACTACCGTGAATCCGGCAGTTAATATGCCTGAGGTCCTTGAATTTGCGAGGGATAAGGATGTTAGGTTAATATTGTGGCTGTTATGGGATCATGTTGAAAAACAAATGGATGAAGCATTTGCTTTGTATGAGTCCTGGGGAATATCAGGAGTTAAGATTGACTTTATGGCCAGGGATGACCAGGAGATGGTCAACTGGTACCATAAAGTAGTTAAAAAGGCTGCTGAGCATAAACTGGTAGTCGATTTCCACGGGGCTTACAAACCGACGGGCTGGAGCAGAACTTATCCTAATCTGATGACCAGGGAAGGCGTCCTTGGTAATGAGTACAGCAAATGGTCCAGCCGTATTACACCGGAACATAATGTAACGCTTCCATATACAAGAATGCTGGCTGGCCATATGGATTATACTCCCGGAGGATTTTTAAATGTAACACCAAAAGACTTCAGAACAGGGAAACCTGCTCAGGTTATGACCTCCCGGGCACATCAGCTGGCGATGTTTGTCGTATACTATAGCCCATATACCGTGGCCTGCGACCATCCGGATAATTATAAAAACCAGAAAGGGATAGAATTTCTCAAGAAAGTACCCGCAAGCTGGGATGATACCAGGTTTCTAGGTGGAGAAGTAGGTGAGTATATTGTCATGGCCAGAAAAAGTGGGAAACGATGGTACATTGGAGGCATGAATAATAGTATTCCAAGAGAAGTTATCATAAATATGGATTTCTTACCTGAGGGAAAATTCAAACTATATTACTTTGAAGATACTGAGAAAAGCAATGTTGAACCTACCGAGATAAATGTTGGATCTGAAAATGTTGAAGGTGGTCAGCACTTTAAATTGAGAATGGAAAAGGGGGGAGGCTATGCCGCTTATATTGAATTATAATATGATATTATGAATTTTAACAGAAGAAAATTTTTGAAAAATAGTACTATGATCATGGGTGCTGTGGGTTTATCACAACCCACGGTGGGTGGGTCCTTAAAAAATCCTGAAGATCCGGATCCAGCACTGGAAGATGAAGAGATATTCCTCTGGGCTGATGGATCAGAAAACAATGGTCAGAATCCGGAATACAGACCCAAAATCAAGATTTATTATCCTACGGTCCGTGACAAGGATGCCAATAAGAAATTCGCAGCCGTTCTGATCTGTCCGGGTGGTGGTTATCATATTCAGGCCTCACATGAAGGACAACCGTTTGCACGACTTTTTGCTATGAATGGCATAATAGGTATAGTGCTCACGTACCGGGTTTCTCCTGACAGATATCCAGGCTCATATTCTGATGCATGTCGTGCTATCCGCTATCTTCGTAAAAACGCAAACAACTATAATATAGATCCCGATCGGATAGGGATTATGGGTTTCAGTGCAGGGGGACATTTGGCATCTACTGTAGCCACGCAACCTGATTTATACATGGATAAGCATGATGACCTGGCTGAATCCGTATCTGCCCGGCCCAACCGGCTTATCCTGGGTTATCCCGTAATATCCTTTATAGACGTCTATGCGCATACCGGATCAGCAAATGCATTATTAGGTGATGAACCCGATCAGGAAATGGCCAGGCAGTTATCCAACAATCATCAGGTTACAGGGGATAATCCACCGGCCTTCTTGTTTCATACTGCCGAAGACAAAGGGGTTCCTCCACAGAACAGCCTGAGTTTTGCAGAGGCCTGTATTGAACATAATGTTCCTGTAGAATTGCATATGTACGAAACTGGGAGGCATGGAGTAGGCATGGCGCTTGATAACCCAAGTCTTAATACCTGGTCAGACCTCATGATAAATTGGCTAAGCCCATGGAAATAATAATATAGTTTAAATTATATGAAAAAAATACTTCAATTATTAATAATAATATCATTATTTGCGTCCTGCGCATCTTCTGATGATCAAGATGTTGATCAAAAACCCAACATCATATTCCTAATAGCCGATGATGCGGGATATGGAGATTTTGGATGTTATGGGCAGAGAATATTTAATACACCGAACATAGATCGTATGGCATCCGAGGGTATGCTCTTTACCCAGCATTATTCAGGAAGTACCGTTTGTGCTCCATCCAGATCTTCTCTGATGACCGGTCAGCATACGGGACATACATTTATTAGGGGAAATAAAGGTGTAAAACCCGAGGGGCAGTACCCCATTCCCGATTCACTTCAAATATTGCCGGAACTACTAAAGAAAGCGGGATATGTAACTGGAGGATTTGGAAAATGGGGCCTGGGAGGGCCTGGGACAGAGGGGGATCCGGTAAACCAGGGCTTTGATGAATGGTTCGGGTACAATTGCCAGAGCCTCGCACACAATTATTATCCAGAGTATTTGTGGCACAATAAAGATACTATCTTCCTGCATGGCAATGATAATGGAGGTACACTAGAGTTCAGTCATGATATTATCCACACGGAAGCACTCGAATTCATAGAAAAAAACCAGCATAATACTTTTTTTCTCTTCTTACCATACACAATCCCCCATGCAGAATTACTGGTTCCCGAAGATTCATTATTTAAAAAGTACCTTGGCAAATTTGAAGAAACACCCTATAAAGGAGTTGACGACGGTCCCCGGTATAGAAAAGGGCCATATGGCTCTCAACAATATCCAAGGGCAGCATTTGCAGCCATGATGGAAAGACTGGACCTGGCTGTTGGCGATATCCTGAATAAAATTGATGAAGTTGGAATAGGGGATAATACCGTTTTTATATTCACCAGTGACAATGGTCCTCATCTTGAAGGTGGCGCAGATCCTGATTTCTTTAATTCAAATGGAATCCATAGAGGTTATAAAAGGGATTTATACGAAGGAGGAATTCGAGTACCTTTTATTGTAAGATGGCCGGAAAAGGTCCAAAGTGGTATAAAAACAGGACATATATCCGCATTCTGGGATATAATGCCAACTTTTTGTGATATAGCAGGAATTACTACCCCTGAAAATACGGATGGGATATCTTTCCTTCCAACATTAAAACAGGAAGGAACCCAGAATAAGCATTCATATCTTTTCTGGGAATTTTATGAACAGGGAGGCAAACAGGCTGTGAGATTAGATCAATGGAAAGGTATCAGGTTAAACATAAAAGATCAGCCCGATAATCCCATAGAATTATACAATTTATTTGAAGATCCTGAAGAGCTTAATGATATCTCGGCAGATCATCCGGATATCGTTGAGAAAATTGAATTGATCATGCAGGAAGCACATATCCCTTCCCCGGTTTTTACTTACAGGTAGAAATAGCTTGATTTTTCTTATGATTACTCCGAAATTTTATTCTAATCTAACCATCATTAACATTATGAAAAGGATTTTTTTGTACGTTTTTGTCTCCCAGCTATTTTTCTCATGTACAACCCGGGAAGAACAAAAAGTTCCCTTAACTAAGGAAGAAAGTCTAGCTTGGTGGAAGGATGCGAGGTTTGGGATGTTCATTCATTGGGGATTGTATGCCTTGCCTGCAGGTGAGTGGAAAGGTGAAGAAATACCTGGAATAAGTGAATGGATCATGCTTAGGGCCAGGATACCAGTATCGGAATATGAAGAACTTACAAAAAGTTTTAATCCTGTTAATTATGATGCTGATGAATGGGT
>CBDUCT010000349.1:0-4249 GCA_965365715.1 uncultured Cyclobacteriaceae bacterium
CATTCATTTGCTCGCCGGCCGTATTCCCTTGCGTGATCATCACTCTGCCCGGCTCCCGCTTCCTCCGGAACGAATAAATGATATTGCAGCCGACATATTGAATGTAAGCGGCCTGGCAACTCCTTTGGGAGAATTAATAGAAGAAAGGACTTTGAAAAATGGGTTACAGCTTGAAAAGGTACGTGTACCTTTGGGTGTGGTGGGTATTATTTATGAAGCAAGGCCTAATGTGACCTTTGATGTATTTTCCTTATGCCTGAAGTCAGGGAATGTATGTTTGTTAAAGGGTGGCAGTGATGCGCATTTTTCTAATCTTGCTATAATTCAGATCCTACACAAGGTTTTAAAGAAAACAGGCCTTAATAAAAATATTGTCCAGCTGTTACCCCCCGACAGGGAAGCTACTGCAGAAATGATGAATGCCTCTGATTATATTGATATCATTATCCCAAGGGGTAGCCAGGGATTGATCGACTTTGTCAGGCATAATTCAAAAGTCCCGGTAATTGAAACAGGAGCTGGAATAGTTCATACTTATTACGATCAGGATGCGGATATGAAAAAAGGTAAGGCCATCATAACAAACGCTAAATTACGAAGAGTAAGCGTATGTAATGCACTCGATTGTCTGATCATCCATTCATCCAGGTTGCCAGATCTTCCGGATCTGTGTCGGGAACTCGCAAAAGCTGGTGTTGAAGTGTTTGCCGATGAAAATGCGTATAAGGTTTTAAAGGGAAATTATCCGGATAATCTGTTGTTCCCGGCCCTTGAAGCCCATTTTGGAATAGAATTTCTGGCAAAAAAGATATCAGTCAAAACGGTTTCAAGTTTAGAAAGGGCACTTGATCATATTGCTGAATACAGTTCAAAACATAGCGAGGCTATCATTTCAGAAAATCAGGAAATAATCAGCAGGTTTTCGAAGGAAGTTGATGCGGCTGTCGTTTATACTAATACTACTACAGCCTTCACGGATGGAGCCCAGTTTGAAATGGGCGCTGAGATTGGGATCAGCACTCAAAAACTCCATGCCAGGGGACCAATGGCGCTTAAAGAACTTACCAGTTATAAATGGATAGTAACAGGACAGGGCCAGATCAGGGAAAATTAAATGGTATTGACCCGACATCATTTTGTGTTTATCAGAATTATGTTATTTTTAGGTAAAAGAATATTTAATGAATCTTAACAGGATCAAATACCTCTACAGCCGGATAACCTTTCATCTGCCCATCGAAGTTTTAGTTTGGAGCACTGGTTTACTGATCCTTGCACTCTATAACCCGCATCATCAAGAACATATGTCGATGTGCGTATTTAATAATATCGGATTCAAGTATTGCCCTGGTTGTGGGTTGGGAAGATCAGTTTCATATTTTCTGCATGGGGATGTTGTTGCGTCTTTTTCAGCCCACCCGGCAGGTATTCCAGCCGTGATTATACTTTTGTTTAGAATTTATAAGTCGAGTAAAGATTATATAAAAAGGTTAAAACTTAATTATTGAGATTATGGCAAGTGTTTTAAAACTTTTACCAGAATTGCAAGGTCAGGAAATGGCTTATATACAGGAGCTGATCAAGCCCATGGCCGATGATGAAGCCCAGTTATTTGCAAACATTTACAGAACCAGGAGGCGTGATCCACAATTGATCCTGATTACAACCATACTGGGATTTTTTATAATCGCAGGGGTGCAGCGGTTTCTCGTTAACCAAATAGGTATGGGACTACTTTACCTGTTTACCGGTGGTTTATGTCTTATTGGAACAATAGTTGACCTGGTAAATTATCAGAACCTGGCTTTTGATTACAACAAAAAGATTGCCGATGAAGTATCCCTGATGACTAAAAATTCTTAAAAATTGATAGATCTTGAATATATCCCCCCATCGCTTCAGCAGTACGTGAAATGGGTAAAGGAGTTTAATGTTATAACTCTGCTGGAAAAGGATTACAAAAGTGGGCTCTCCTTTTTTGAGAAGATCTCTAAAGAGAAACAGGATTATTATTATGCACCGGGCAAATGGTCGGTAAAAGAAATCATTCAGCACCTCAGTGATGTTGAGAGGATCTTTACCTACCGGGCCTTGCGGTTCTCACGCCTTGATCCAATTGAACTGCCTGGCTTTGATGAAAACTATTATCTTGAAGCTACTTCTCTGGATGAAATTCCATATAGAAATCTGCTAAGTGAGTGGGCTTCCTTGAGAGAATCGACAATTCTGTTTTATAAGAATATCGATCCTAAATTTCTGGACAGGACCGGAAGGGCAGGCGGACAGGAATTTTCTGTTAAATCAATTGGATATATACTTGCCGGACATACCCGCCATCATATCGAAATAATAAAAGAGCGTTACCTGGCAGAATGAAATTTGACTGGCTGAATATTGCCAAACGTTTAGAGGCTATTGCCCAAACAGGGTTTACTTATTCTAAAGATGACTACGATAGAGAGCGGTATCAGGAGATCCGTGATATAAGCCATACGATATTTAACCATTATACCGGGGCGCCGGTCGAGAAAATACAGAACCTGTTTTCAGGGGAAAACGGCTATCCAACACCAAAAGTGGACATTCGCGGCGTGATTTTTGAGAAAGATCAGATCTTGCTTGTCAAAGAAAAAACAGATGGCCTGTGGGCGCTTCCCGGCGGCTGGGCTGATGTAGGATATACGCCTTCGGAAGTAGTCGTGAAAGAGGTGAAAGAGGAGGCTGGTGTGGATGTGAAACCAGTTAAGTTGGTGGCTGTGTTTGATAAAAAGTGCCATGCACACCCACCCAGTGCTTTATATGTATACAAAATGTTCATTCTATGTAATATCATTGCAGGAAACCCTGAACCCGGCGTGGAGACTCTGGAGGTTGCCTTTTTCAGCAAGGATGAACTTCCGGATCTCTCTGTGGAAAGAAATACTCTGGAACAGATACATTTGCTTTTTGATCACATTCAAAATCCGGACGTAACAACCCGGTTTGACTGAATTGTTATGAAGAAAAAGATCCCGCCCTTTAGTTCTATGATCTTATTTGAAGACGAAGATTATATTATAATCAATAAACCCCCGTATCTTTCATCCCTGGAAGACCGTCATGAGGAGATCAATGTATTAAAACTTGCCAGAATGTATCATAGCCGAGCTCAATTATGTCATAGACTCGATAAAGATACATCAGGAGCCCTTATTGTATCCAAACACCCCGATGCTTATAAATTCATGACCCAGGAATTTCAAAAGCGATCAGTTATAAAAACATACAGGGCTGTTTCAGATGGGCTGCATCATTTTGCCGATCTCAGACTGGAAAAGGCTTTAAGCTCCATGCCTAAAGGCACAGCACATATCGATGAAAGATACGGAAAGCGATCTGTAACTATATTTAATTCCATAAAAGCATATAAAAAACATACTTTGATCAATTGCAAACCCATAACGGGCAGGTTACACCAGATCAGGGTCCATCTGGCCTACCTAAAAGCACCCATTACAGGTGATGTTAATTATGGTGGAAAACCATTCTTTCTTTCTTCTATAAAAAGAAATTATAAAATTGGTAAGTTTGCAGAAGAACAACCTTTAATTCAACGATTGGCACTGCATGCATATCACCTGAAATTCCGGTTGTTTAATGGTGAATATGAAGAAGTTACGGCTCCCTATCCAAAAGATTTCAGGGTATTGCTGCAGCAGCTTGAGAAAAACACCTGATTCCAAGGAATTATTATAGGAATAATTGTTTTTCTTTAACAATAGCTCTATTTTTGTGCCTCGTTTTGCGTGAATACAATTTCAAGTAAAAATTAAAATAAATAAAAATTGAACACTTTAAGTTATAAGACCATTTCTGCCAAAAAGGAATCAGTTGAGAAAAACTGGTGGATAGTTGATGCTGATTCAAGGGTTTTGGGTCGGGTAGCCAGTGAGGTTGCCAAAATAATTCGAGGCAAGCATAAGCCTTCTTTCACACCTCATGTTGATTGTGGGGACAATGTGATAGTGATCAATGCAGAAAAGATCAGGATGACAGGTGATAAAATGAACAGTAAGGAGTATATCTCCCACTCAGGTTATCCAGGAGGACAAAAAAGGTTGAGCCCTAAACAAGTTATGGCGAAAAAACCTGAAAGGATCTTCGAATATGCTATAAAAGGCATGCTGCCAAAGAACAGGCTGGGCAGGCAATTATTTAAGAACCTGCATGTATACGCAGGAGATCAACATCCGCATGAAGCACAAAATCC
>CBDUCT010000350.1:0-4240 GCA_965365715.1 uncultured Cyclobacteriaceae bacterium
ATATTGTGAGCATTGTTGGATCGATCAACGGTATCCCACAGGATCCAGTTTGTGAAGAAGTAACGATATTCGGTATTCCGGAAGTTCCGTCAGATTACATCCTAAAACAATGTGACGTTCAGGATGACAATAGTCAGGATGGTTTAGCAGAATTCAATCTTCAACTGGCTAAAGAATATCTTGCAGATGGAAATCCTGGACTCCAGCTTTATTTTTACACAGACAGGCAGACAGCCGAAAATGATGAGAATAATCAAAATTCTTTAAACAACATTTATCGAAATAATACTCCCAATCAGGAGATCTTTGTAAAGATCAACGGATTTGGCAGTAATTGCTATGACATAACCACAATGAGGTTGCAAACCACCGAAAGTGTTGATCTAAACCTGTCTCCCGCAACCGGATGTGATCTAGGTGATGGTGAGGCAGAATACAATTTGAATATTATCGAGGAAAATGCAATTTCTGACCTAGGTTTAGATGATGATGTTTCCCTTACTTTCCATGAAAGAGAAAGAGATGCTATTCTTGGAGAAAATCCACTTCCTGAGATCTATATTTCAGAGCCAAGAGAGCTGTATATTCGTGCCGATAGTGAAGGGTTTTGTTATGGTTTTGGAAAAATGCAGTTGGAGATCACCAGCCTCCCGCAAGCACAGCAGATAAGTGATCTTAGTGGTTGCGCCGATGATTTTCCTATCGAATTAGGTGCAGGCATTAATATTGAAAATCCTTCAGATTACTATTTTCAATGGAGTACGGGTGAAACCGGGGAGACCATCCAGATATATGAAGGAGGCGAGTATACTTTAGACCTGATCTTAAGGGAATCAGGTTGTGGAAAAGAAATGGTTTTTAATGTAGAGAAATTTGAAGCTCCGGAAATAACCCAGATTGAAATAACCAATCAGGGTAAGGATAATGAACTGAATATTATTACCAGTTCGATAAATGAAAATGTGTTGTTTGCCCTGGATGATCCAAATGGGCCTTACCAAACAAGCCCCATTTTTAGAGGTGTCCCCGGTGGGAGACATACCATATATGTAAAAAATGAACAGGCTTGTGAAGTTGGTGAAGCCAATGTAATCCTTTATGGTTTTCCTGAATTCTTCACCCCTAATAACGATGGGTATAATGATCTTTGGAGACCCTATGACATCCCTGATCCTGATTATAGGTTGAAATTAATTTCCATCTATGACCGTTATGGTAAACTACTGGTGCAATTACCCTCTAATACTAAAGGCTGGGACGGTAATTTTAATGGTAACCCAATGCCTTCAGACGATTACTGGTTTGAGGTTGAGTTAGCTAATGGTAAGGTTTTTAAGAGTCATTTTTCTTTATTACGTCAAAATTCAACAAATTGAATTCTTTTAAATATTTAGGTTTCACTTTTATTCTGCTTCTATTTAATTCACCCGCAATTGCTCAGAATTTTGCCAATGATTGTTCTGGAGCTATCAAAATTTGTGGTGATGGGGCCATTTCCAGTAATGCCAATGGAATTGGAACCCAGGAGCTATTCGGAAATAACAATTGTTCAAGCCAGGAACATAATAGCTTATGGGTAGAAATAGAGATCACCAAAGCCGGGACTCTTGGATTCACCCTGAAACCGACCAGTCCTGCACTGGATATAGACTATGATTTCTTTATTTTCGGGCCAAATCCTTCCTGCGGAAATCTTGGCAATGCCATTCGCTGCTCTACCACCAATCCACTCGCCTCTAATTCTACTTCGAATTTTACGGGAATGAATGATGGACAATCAGATACCAGTGAAGGTCCCGGAGCAAATGGAAACAACTTCATAAAATCACTGGATGTGCTTCCAGGTGAAACTTATTTTATTGTGATTGACCGGCCTATAGGCAATAGTCCGTTTGAACTGGAATGGACCGGCTCTTCTACGGTTGGAGGTTTTCCTTTTCCCGAGGGACCAGATATCAACAAACCCAATGACCTTGAAACCTGCAATTCCAGTGGAGTTTCAGATTTTGATATCTCTGTTACTGCTGCAGAGATCGTATCCCAGAATAACACCAGCCTTAGCTATCATGAATCTGTTGCGGACGCCTTGGAAAATAACGCCCCTATCCAAGGTATGTATACCAGCACGACTCCCGTAAAAACCATTTTTGCCAGGGTGGAAAATGACCTAACAGGTTGTGCCGAAATAACCGAATTCGACCTTATCATCAATCCGGGGCCTCCTGTTAGTGAAACCAATATCCTCGAAAAATGTGATCTGGATCTAACAGGTAATGAATATTTTGTATTATCAGATATGGACAATTCCATTCTAAATAATTTGAATTCTACTGATTACGATATTCAGTATTTTGAGAATTCCAATGATGCTTCTTCAGGTTTGAACCCTATCATTTCAGATTATAATTCTTTCGGTAATGAAACAATATATGCCCGCGTTTCAGACAAATTAAATCCAGATTGCTATAATATAGCTGAGGTGGAGTTAATTTTGAATTTACCACCACAGATCGAATCATATTCCGTAATTCAACCTCTTGTGAATTCCAATAGCAATACGGTCACATTGAATATTGAAAATGCCTCAGATTATGAATTCTCCATAGGAGATATCGATGGTCCCTATCAGGCCAGTAATACTTTTAATAATATAGGTTCGGGATTTAAGACAGTTTACATCAGGGACTTGAAAGGTTGTGCCATTGTGAGTACAGAAATTGCCGTTCTGGGCTATAATAACTTCTTTACTCCCAATAACGATGGAATAAATGATTTCTGGCAGATCAAAGGAATCTCAACCTCGAATAATCTTGTACATATATTTGACCGCTATGGGAAACTTCTGGCCAAATTAAAATCGACCGAAAAAGGGTGGGATGGCAATTATAATGGCAATAGCATGCCCGAAGACGATTACTGGTTCAGGGTAAAGCTTCAGAATGGCCAGGAATTCAATGGACATTTTTCACTTATTAGATGACCATTAAAAGTTGATTAAAGAAGGATAATTCCTTAATTTACGGGCTCTTACACATCAAAGCCATTTTAACACGCTTCTTTGAAAATCAGACTAGAGTTAAAACCAGAATTTATCAATGATCGTAAGTTTACTTTGATGGTAAAATAAAAAAGGTTGAAAATAATTTTTGTTCTAATACTGATACTTCAGTTTTCCAGTCCTCCAATCATCAAAGTTGGCCTGGCAAAATTATTTTTTCCAGTTTCACCTATTCTCAACAGCTCAGAATTATTCAAGAATAGTGATAATAATACCTCAAAGCTGGAGATTATGGATATCTCACTGGAAGCATGTGATTATGAAAGGGGTTTTGGACAAACTTCAGTTGATGGGTTCACATCCTTTAATCTGTTGCTTGCATATCCCACAGGTAACACCAATATATCTTTTTACGAAAGTCGTGAGGACCTGAACAATGACACAGAAATCCTTTCTCCTGAAAATTATCGAAACACACAGGCCTTCAATCAAACCATTCTTGCCAGGAGAGGGATTGGAAATAATACAGTTATTGAAGAAGTGAATTTAACTGTTATTCCTATTCCTGAAGACCCTGTACCAATTGGTGAATTTTATGCCTGTAACTCGAATACAGATGGAGGTTCGCCAACGGCAATTTACAACTTCGAGGAAATAGGTCAATCAATTTTCGGAGCTGAGGAAGTTTCATTTCACGCGAACCTGGATGAGGCTTTTGAAAATGATGAAAACTTTGTTTTCGGTGACGTTCTTGCCCAGGAACTAATTATTTATGTAAGGAAACAGAATAATAATTGTGAACCTATCTATAGTCTATCCCTTAAAATACTTGATAAACCAGTAATCCAACTGGAGGAAGAATATCAAATTTGTGCGAATGAGGATTATTTGGATTTAAATCTACCTTCAGAAAATTTTTCATATGAGTGGTATAAGGAGGATGAGGATTATCCTTTTAGCGGGAGTTCAAATGTTGAAATTAGCGAAATGGGCACCTATTCTGTAATTGCTACACAAACATTTAATATCAATAATACGTTGTATGAATGCTCAACCGAAAAAAGCTTTAGCGTTGAAATATTCAAAGAACCGCAAATTGAAACTATAGAAATAGAACAAGGAACTAATAATCAATTTTTAGTTCTAATGACAGAATCGGGTGATTATGAATATAGCACCTCCTATCTTAATGGTAATTACCAGGATAGCAATTTATTTGAGAACGCTCCTCCCGGAAATCAT
>CBDUCT010000351.1:0-4238 GCA_965365715.1 uncultured Cyclobacteriaceae bacterium
GGGAAAGAGCGACATACGATTTGCAGGGAAGGGGATCTTCCCTACCCCCAAAGATCAATAAGGGATTATCAGTTCCTGTATATAAGAAACATGGAGCCAGACCGCTGGCCTGCCGGATCACCCGATGAAAAATCTGTGCATGGATGGAACTTCGGAGATATCGACCAGTCTCCATGCATGAGATATATCCTGGATCACCAGAATGAAAAGAATGTCAATCCGTTATTTCAGAAGGCAACTGCCAAACGGCCATATGAAGAATTGTATGATATTGTCAAGGATCCCTATTGTTTAAATAATCTGGCTGATCTCGGAATCTATTCAGAAGAGAAAATGAGATTATCGAAGGCACTGGATGCTTATCTTCTCAGGACGGAAGACCCTAGAGCTGTATCCGGCCAATCCATCTGGGATAATTTTCCATATTATTTTGACAATCCAGAAGGACAGGTCCCCTATAGCAAGGCAGTTGAGTGATTTTTTCAAAATTATAGAGATTATAAAATATGAGACCAAAACAACATCTGATATTATTGATTCTCCTTGTTTTATATTCGGGGAATATATTTGCTCAATTCGGACCATTAGGTTACGATTTTAAAGATCCCTATATAGAATTTGGGGGATTGAAATTTGCGGTAAGATTGTCTACAGAGAATAATATTTATTGCCCCTCACAATCCCACTTGGAAGTCAACAGGCGCAACGATAGGGAACTGGTCCTCAGTAGCAATATGCTGTCAGCGGCCGGGGGGCAATTGAAGTCAGAAGGAAATATCAGGCTAGTTGTAGAAGATTTGGGGAATTCAAGATTTTCATTGCGGGCATCAGGAAGTCATCCGGCTGAAAAATGTAAAACCATTTTGATCCTGATAAAGGGGATAGATGTAAAATCGATGGTTTCAGAATATCCCGTGGCAAAGGGTGTAAATGAATATAGTAATAACAACATCAGGGTAAGTTATCCGTCGAGGGCTGCTACTATGCCGCTGGTTTTTTTCCCTACAGCCGAAAAGGAATGGTTTGTTCTTTCTAAGGATAAGGAGATACGAAAAAAGGGATTTGCCTGTTCATATGACCACTTAAGTAAAGAACCGGTGATACTGATCAGCCATGATGAAGACGCTCGCAAGATCAATGGAAAAATTGAATCCCCTGCATGGATTCTTGGATCAGGGGAATCGCGATTGAACCTTGTTGAGGAGCGCTGTGATGACCTGGAGAAAAACTTTAATATCAAACCCTATAAAGACAACCCTGTGAGTAGTTCAATTAATAATATCAAGCTGGTGGTATTCTTTCACGGCATTCACTTCACAGGTCATATGTTCAATACCTTCAAACAAATGGAAGATCAGCTTAGATGGGTATGCCAATCGATCGATGGTAAAAATGTTATGGCCTTTCTCCCAGCCTGGGATGGAAGATATTACAATACCTATCCTGAACATGATCCTGAGCCAAGAATGGGTGGCCCCGATGGCCTGAAGAATTTTGTAGAAACTGCGCATGATCTTGGTGTGAAGGTTGTCCTTATGCTGGGTGGGCCCAATCTGGCTACTTTTAATTTCCTGAAAGAGCATAATATGATGGATGCGGCATTATTGAAGGAGAATGGATTTCCCCAGGTGCAGGATTGGCTTGATTGGAATATCGATCTTACTATCGAGACTATGGGGATGATCATGAATTTCGGACATCCTGATTATAATCAATACATGATCGATAAAACAGCTGATTTGTTTGATAGCTATAATGTGGATGGCGTGTTTCTTGATGGTACTTTACGATGGGAGAACAGCCCGGATTACTCTGCTTATGAAGGCTTGTTGCGATATACGGGAGAACTTCGGAAAAGATATCCTGATAAATGGCTGATGGGAGAGGATGGTTACGATGTGGTTTATGGATTGTTTGACATGTTTCACACATCGGGTGGACCTCTGGGATTGGAGAATTTTCTATTAAGATATACCCGGCAGTTTTATTACCTTTCCTATCCCGCGGAAAATGGAAGTTCCGGAGTCCATGAAATTGGATGGTCTGCCAACTCACCAACCATAACCAGTGCCGATCCGGACTATACCATACCCTCGCTTTCCCTTATTCAAGGTGATGTTGATAAATATGGCGATTCTATACTTGAAAAGATTAAAAAATATAAAAACTGGGAACTCAAAAAATGCCCGATCATGGATTAATCCAGAACTTTACCACTGATCTTGCCTGGATTATTACATTATCCAATGTCTGTCAATTAAGTTTTAAATTTTAGTTTTATTCAGTTTAAACTTATAGCCTATTTTGCAGCCATTCATCTCACTCTCAAGGTCAATATGTTCAGATTAACTAAACAAATTAACCCAGATTACAGTCTGGTACAAAAGTAAAAGGCTGTCCGAATGTATTCAAAGACAGCCTTGTGGTTAGTATGAGTGGTTAATGGTGATTTAATAAAGGCCGTTATCTCTTCTGAAAGTGGCCAGATAATACCCATCTTCTTTTTCCTCCGGACAAAGTTTATTGGGACTTATCCGTGGAAATTAAAATTCGATCTGAACAATCTGAAATAAACACACTATACTTTACTTCCCGTCGTTTTATGATTTGAAAACACTAACAAGACCAACTATGTATAATTTTAATCGTTTTGCAGGATACCTGTCTGTTTTTTTTGTAGCAGGTATGATCAGTTTTTCTTCATTGGCCCAGGTGGAGGTCAAATGGGAGAAAGAATTATCATCAGATATATTATGGCAGGAAGTTACTGCTTTGGGAAATCTCATTGTCAGTTCAGGGAACCAGCTTGCCGGGGTAAATACTGAAACCGGAGCTATAATCTGGAGCAAGCAGGATTTGGCCGGCTTAAATCGTATTGCCTATAATGAGATACCAAGGAGCCCATTCTTTACAGTGGACCTGGGAAAAAGCATTCTTGTAATGGATCAGTTTTCGGGTGATCTGGTTTTTGATTCTCAAAAAGCAGGCATTGGCACTATCGAGGATTATTTTCTATTGTATAATTCAGATGTCATTCTTGTCTCAGGGAAAAGTCCGGGAGGTGAGCCGATAATGGTTTCCGTGAAAATGTCTGACGGAAGTGTCTCCTGGAGTATGAACGAAGAATTCGGAAGAATAATTTCAGTTACCGAACTTGGAAACAAGGAACTTTTAATTGTAACACTCTTTAATAATTACAAGCTTAATGCAGAAAACGGGGAAGTAATCTGGAATGAGGAGAATTCAGCAGAATCAGAACAGATGAAGAATATGGGCGCTTTGGGAGATCTGATGAAAACAATGGCGGAAAATATGGTTGAAGATATAGATATAGAACTCCGTTATTACAGGCCCGAGGGCGGTGATGTATTCTATCTGGGATCCCAGCGTGAGTCGCAATCAGGTTTTACCTCATCAAGTGGAGGCAGTACCGTAAGCTACGAGAATGTGTATATTGCCTATAACATATCTGATGGGAATCGGGTATGGGATAAACCATTGGAAGTGAAAGGTAAACTGGGACAGGTTGCTTTCCTGGACAACGGTATCCTTGTACTTCCTGATGATGGGAACAGAACAAAGATCAATCTGTTTGATTATCAGACCCGGGAAGGGATATGGGGTAAAAAGGGAAGAGGAATACCCATAAAGGGAGGTATTTATGATTACCTCGATGCAGGTGATGGCATACTACTCGTATCCCAGACCTCCAGCAATAACTTTTTAAATTATCTGGATCCGAATGCAGGGCTAATAACTTTTGAAAAGCCGGTGAAAGTAGATGGCTATGTAGTAGGCATTGTCCCCTTGTCAAGTGGCATTCTTTACATTACTACTGAGTCCATGAATATACTGGATCCAAAGTCAGGTACATTAAAATGGTCAAAAAGCATTCAGACGACACCAAATTTAACAGCACAGTTTGATGGTAAGATCTATGCTTATGATACTAAGTCAAAGACATTAAAGGTAGTGGATGAACAAACCGAAAAAGTAAGTGAATTATCTGATTTCCAGTTAAAATTCATGGGGGGAGAATCACCAAGGAATCTGGAAGTTCTGGAAGATGGTATATTCATCCATTCAGACCAGAATGTGGCAAAATTCGGTTTTGATGGAACTGTAAAGTTTCAGGAATATTATCCTGCGCCCAAGGAGCCAGGCTGGAAGCGTGCTTTATTGTATGCTGAAGCCATTAGAGGAGCCTACATTGGGGCAACATCATATTATGTTTCCGG
>CBDUCT010000352.1:0-4219 GCA_965365715.1 uncultured Cyclobacteriaceae bacterium
CCTATCGTTCGAGCTTTCTCCTCTCCTTTCTGCAGCTCTTCTTCCAATAGCCGGGTATCATCCATAAATTTCCGGAACAATTCCCTTTCGTTTTTAAACTTCTCAAGGATCAATTCAAACAGCTCCTGTTTTGCATGTCCATACCCATAATTACCGCCGAGGTATTTGTCCCTCAACTGCTGAACCTGATCTTTTTCTGCCAGCAAACTGTATATCGCGAAAACATTACAAGTATCCGGATTCTTTGGTTCTTCCAGCGGTGTGCTGTCGGTAACAATTGACATGACCTTCTTTCTCAATTGCTTATCAGGCAGAAAGATATCAATTATGTTATCATAGGATTTACTCATTTTTTGCCCATCAATCCCGGGAACAGTCATCACCTCTTTGTTAATAATGGCTTCAGGGATGACAAAGGTTTCTCCAAACTGGTGGTTGAAAGCAGTGGCAATATCCCTAGTCATTTCAAGATGCTGCTTTTGATCCTTCCCAACGGGAACAAAATTCGCATCATACATAAGAATGTCAGCCGCCATTAAAACAGGATAAATAAATAATCCACCATTTACATCGGCTAGACGATCCGCCTTATCCTTGAAAGAATGCGCATTGGCCAGCATGGGGTAAGGAGTAAAGCAGCTCAGGTGCCAGGTCAGTTCCGTAACTTCAGGTACATGTGATTGCCTGTAAAAAAGATTTTTTTGTGTATCAAACCCACAGGCCATCCAGGCTGCTGCTACTGCATAGGTGTTTTCCTTCATCAGGGTTGCATCCTTAACCGTTGTGAGTGAATGGAGGTCTGCAATAAAAAATAAAGATTCGTTCTTAGGATCTTTGGATAACTCTATAGCTGGAAGTATTGCCCCCAGCAAATTACCGAGATGTGGCCTGCCCGAACTTTGTATTCCTGTTAGTATTCTTGCCATTTGGAACAATTTTTGCGCAAATTAAATAAATTTTATGCCCATTAGCCGTAAAATACTTTGTAAGTTTTTCTAAAAATATTAATCTGGGTTAATTTAGTAGGCTATTCTTTGTTAATTTTGTGAAAGGTTAAGATTAAATATTATGAAATTCAGATCGTTAGTTATTGTTCTTTTCATCCTCCCAATCAGCTTCGCACTGGCTCAAAATGAAGGACCATCCATAAAATTCAATGAAACATCCTTTGATTTTGGAGATATCAAGGAATCAGATGGCAATGTGAGCCATAAATTTGAATTCACAAACAACGGCACCGCGCCCCTGATCGTTCAAAGTGTAAGGCCCTCCTGCGGTTGTACTTCCACAGGCTGGACTAAGGAACCTGTCAAACCAGGAGAAACCGGTTTTGTAAACGCTGTTTATAATCCCAAGAACAGGCCAGGGAAATTTAATAAATCCCTGACTATTATATCGAATGCAAATCCTGCACAAATGCGGATCTATATAAAAGGGAACGTGGAACCCAAACCACGCTCAATCGAAGATGATTATCCAACCGTCATGGGCGGTTTAAGGGTAAAATACAGGTCCTTTAATTTTGGCAAACTGACTACCCAGAAACCTGTGACCAAAACTTTTAATGTGTATAATAATACGGATCAGGAAATATCCTTTCTGGATGAGGTAAAGGCCCCGGATCATATCAAGGTTAAATTCATGCCACAATCCCCGGCACCAAAAACCATGGGCACCATCGAAGTGACCTATGATCCTACAGATATAAAACTATTTGGATTTAAATCGGACCTGGTGGTTATAAAGACCACTGAAGAAACCACTAATGTAAAGGATTTCAGAGTTGTAGCTTCTCTAGAGGAATATTTTCCGCCATTGACAGCCGAACAACTTGCTTCAGCCCCAAAATTAAAATTTGACAATACTGTTCATGATTTTGGAAATATCAAGCAGGGAGAAAGCGTCACTACTGATTTTGTCTTTACGAATACTGGTAAAAGTGAATTGAACATCAGACAAACTCGTGCCAGTTGTGGATGCACCGTTTCCAAACCGGAAAAGTCTACCCTCGCACCCGGTGAGTCCAGCACCATCAAGGTTACTTTCAATTCTGCCGGAAGGCGTGGCATTCAGCAGAAGTCAATTTCAGTATTCTCCAATGATCCAGCCAACCCAACACAGCGCATTACAATAAAGGCCCGTGTTGAGATTGAGGGTTAGTTGACTACATTGGCTATCTCATGTGATTTAGAATTGGCTTTCTGTCCCTGAAACGATCAGGTCAAAATGCTCAGCTTGAATTAATTGATGTGCACATTTTAATACCGCAACTGGAGATCGATAAAATGAGAAGATTTTAAAAATTAACGATCCAACCACTTCTTGAATTCCTGCACCTTTTCCCGTGCCACGATGAGGTCGTGATCATTAAAATGTTGGACTTTAAGTTTTAGCCGGCTATTAGAATAAACCACCACATCCTCAATACCACTCAGGTTAATGATATATTTCCTGTTGATCCTGAAAAAAAAGTCCGGGTTGATCAGACCTTCTATTTGTTCCATTGTGTAATCCACTACATATTTCCGTCCATCATTGTTTCTGAAAAAGCTGATCTTTTCTTCGCTGTAAAATCCCACAATATTTTCAACCGGAAAGGATTTGATATGCTCCCCGTACTTAACAATAAAGCGTTCCTTATACTTCCTGCCCTGCATCAACTCCAGTGCATTCTGTAGCGTGCCAAGATCAACAGAAGCTGTTTCGTTTGCTCCCCTCACCATATTTTTGAACTTGTCCAGTGACCTTAGCAGCTTCTCCTTGTCTATCGGCTTCAGAAGGTAATCTATACTGTATACTTCAAAGGCTTTCAATGCATACTGATCATATGCAGTAGTAAAAATTACAGGGCAGGATATCTGGGTCTGTTCGAATATATCGAAACTCAACCCATCCGCCAGTTGTATATCGAGAAACAGGAGATCAGGTGCCGAGTTTTTGCCAAACCATGATGTTGTTCCCTTAACTGTATCAATGATCCCTATTACTTCAATAGCAGGATCAATATCCTTCAGGAGCTTTTGAAGCCTTTTTGCAGCACTTTTTTCATCTTCTACAATTAATACCCTCATCTCAGTCTATTTGAAGTATGGGCAGCCCTACAATGAATTCATGGCCTGTCTGATCAATTTGAACAGGCCGGTCGGTCAGGACCGAATATCTTGATTTTATATTATCCAAACCAATACCGGACATCCCGGTATTCTTTTCTTTGAGCTGGAGCCTGTTCGCTACAAATATATAAGAATCCTTATCTCTCAGGGTGATTTTCATGGGATACTCATCCGAGATCTCATTATGCTTTACCACATTTTCCAACAGCATTTGAAGAGACATAGGTGGTACATATCCTTCACTGGCAACGACATCGAATTCTATCTCTATATTATCTTCATATCGCGTCTTGAGCAGGAATGAATAAGCGCGGACAAAATCAAGCTCTTCTGTGACCGGTACAGCTTCTTTGTCTTTGGAATCAAGAACATATCGATATACATCGGAAAGTCTGTTAATGAATTCAATAGCTTTATCAGGATGATCGTACACCAGGGACGAGAGGGCATTGAGGCTGTTGAACAGGAAGTGCGGGTTGACCTGGTTTTTCAGCGCTTCATATTGAGAACTGACATGTTCTCTTTTTATCTTCTCTACATTAATAGCAGCTTGCCGCCATGCCAGTAAAAACCCCCTGGCCGTGAAGAAAGACATGATAATTGTACTTACAATTATGGAGATTATCACGGATTCTCTTATCTCGGAAAAAAAAGTTTCATTGATCTCCTGTTTAAATACTACTGAAAAGAAGAAAAGGGTCAATCCGGTAACCGCGGTGGATGAATATACGATCATCAGGCCCAATCCGATGAAGAGCCGTTTTAAAGGCGTTTTGAACCAGGACACATACCGGTCAGTAAAAATATAAATGTATTCGTTTCCTTTCCAGAGGAAGAGCCACATTGAGCCGCTGAACATCACTACGGATAAAGCCCTGGAAAATTCATTGAAACATGAACGGCACATGAAATATCCCATAACGATCCCTCCAAACAGGAAGATAAGGATCGATTGAATGACCTGGTTTCTGACAGTATATTTCTCGGTCTGTTTCATTTGATCTGTGTCATTTAATCTCTGTCACGTAGTTTAAGTTGAGTTTTCTTTTTCATTTATTCTGTGTCGCGAAATCTAAGTTGAGTTTTCTGTTTCATTTATTCTGTGT
>CBDUCT010000353.1:0-4190 GCA_965365715.1 uncultured Cyclobacteriaceae bacterium
GATACACCATACCTGTGGCAACAATCAGAATATGTGATGCCGGGAGCAGGATCCTATATATTCTGTGTGCTGGCCGCAGATAGACTATTAAACAAATAGAACGAGAAATTCAACTCCTATAATTATAAGGGAACTTTATCGATAATAGAACAGAATGAGTTCCTCGATCTCTGATTCGGCATGTATCCCATCGATACTAAAGGGTTGCGCGTTCCGCCATTTCTTATGAACAGATCATTTTTAATTTCCCTCCATCATATTGCCTGAAACGGAAATATTAATATCCGTTAATCCGGCACAATAGAATTTTTAATTTTATTTTTATATTCTGTACAAGCATGTGATGAAAAGATTACCCGGGAAGATATTGATATTCGCTTTGATCATTATTCTGTTTATAACTGCGGGATGTGATCGCCAGAGGAACAAATCTGCTACAGCTGAAAAGACTGAGGATTTAGCGTATGATAGTGCTGAGGTGGAGCGATCTAAATCAATAATAAGCAGCAGGACGCTTGGGCTTGCTTATCTTGAGGATAACCGCCTGGAAGAGGCAGAAACTGAATTTCTGAAACTTATCGAGCTGGCTCCGGAAGAAGCCCTCGGATATGCTAACCTTGGGATAGTATATATGCGGATGGGTAAGTATGTGCAATCTGAAGAGCAGCTAAAAAAAGCTGTGGAAATAAATTCTGATGATCCGGATATACGGCTAAACCTGGCCAAAGTGTACGATCTATTGGATAAAGAAGAGGCCTCCCGGGAAGAACTTGAAAAAACCATTGAAATAGATCCGGAACATGTCCAATCATTATATAGTCTGGCTGAATCCTATCAGAACCAGTCTGATGAATATTCTGTGAACCAGTGGGAGAAATATCTGCAAAAGATCGTGGATACCTCACCCACTAATCTGGTAGCCAGAATTTATCTTGCTGAAGTATTGATCAAAAAGGAGGATGGGGATGGTGCAATTAAGAACCTGGAAGAGATTGAAAGGATCTCTCCCGTATTCCCCGATGAGGCTGAACTTTATTTTCAGCAAGCCCTGACTCGCATCAGGACTGACAGTATTGTGGAAGCCCTGACTTCAGTGCGTATCTTTCACAATATGATAAGCTCAGCAATGCATATCAGACAGATATCCAGGAACTGAAAGGCACAACCGCTTCACAGGTAGGTGTACCGGTGATATCTTTCAGTGAAGTCACCCCGGGTTTCCTCATGGAAGGAGAATCCCTTATTGATGTTATCCGGTTTACTGATGTGACCACATCAGCTGGTTTGGATATGGCTAACAATTTGGTATCCACAGAATATGATGGTGAACCAGCTTTAACACGTATTGCCAGTGGTGATATGGACAGGGACGGAGACCAGGATATATATGTTTCAGGTTATAACCCGGAAAACAATGAATTTGAGCATTTTTTACTGAAAAATGAAATGGGCCGATTTACAGACATTGCCCTGAAGGCTGGCCTTGCTCATGATGGCATGGAGCAGGGTGCCATATTTTCAGATTATAACAACGATGGATTTCTGGATCTGTATATTGCAAAACAAGGACCTAATCTTTTGTATGAGAATGTAAATGAGGAAGAATTTGAGGAGAAAGCCAGTGAAGCTGGAGTGAACCTTAGAGAAAAAGGGAGCCTGGTATTGTTTTTTGATATGGACCAGGAGGGAGACCTGGACCTATTGCTGGGAAATAAGAACAGTACACGAATCTTTCAAAATAATGGTGACGGTACTTTTTCGGATAAAACCGGTGCTACAGCTTTAGGAGATCTGGTTTCAGGTTGCCTGGATGCAGTTTTCGGAGATTTTGATGATGATGGTGATGTTGACCTGGTTCTAATTAAGGAAAATGGTCTGCCTCAATTGTATCTTAACTTAAGAGATGGTAATTTCTCTGACGAAACCTCTAATAGTGGCCTGTCAGATACCGGTAAAGTAATAAGTCTGGCAGCCGGGGATTATGATAACGATGGTTTTGAGGACCTCTTCCTGGTTCGGGAAAACAAGATTCCGGTGCTTTTCAGGAACAGGCAGGATGGATCCTTCATAAAAGATGATACCTCGAATGATATTTTAAAAAGCCTGGAGAATGTAAATGGGCAAGATGCCTTGATGTTTGATTTCGACAATGACGGATTCCTCGACTTACTTTTTGTCGGAGAACAACCTTCGGATTCCGGCAGAGGTGTATTCCTATTCCACAATATCGGATCGGGAAAATTTACCGATGCGTCTTTTGTGTTGCCGGATGATCTGCTAGAAGGCCATCAGGTAGTGGTTACGGATTATAATGAGGACGGCGACCTGGATATCCTGGTCTCCGGAAAGAACTACGGGATCCGATTATTAAGGAATGACGGAGGTAATGCCAACCACCACCTGAGGGTGCAGCTGGTGGGTATACGGACTGGAAGCGGCAAAAACAATCATTATGGGATCGGCGCCAAAATAGAAGTCAGGGCCGGTGAACTCTATCAGATGAAAACAGTCACGGAACCTAACATACACTTCGGCCTGGGCAATCGTGAAAAGGTGGATGTGGTTCGTATTTTATGGACCAATGGGGTACCGCAGAATATTTTTTCTCCCGGAAGCGATCAGGATCTTATTGAGGAACAGGAATTAAAGGGATCATGTCCATTTCTTTATGTCTGGGATGGTGAGAAATTTGAATTTCATAAGGACATGATGTGGAGAAGTGCCCTTGGCATGCCATTGGGCATTATGGGTGGTAATAAAACCTATGCTTTTCCTGATGCTTCACAGGAATATCTTAAGATTCCCGGAGAAGCCCTTCAGCTGAAAGACCAAAAGTGTCAAATACAGATCACGGCGGAACTTTGGGAAACGATATATTTTGATCATTTGGATATCCTGGCCATAGATCATCCCGCCGAGGTAGATATTTTTGTTAATGAGAGATTTAAAGGACCTCCCTTTGAAGGAATGAATATATATCAGGTTAAAGAAAAGAAAGTGCCTTTGTCTATAACAGATGGTTATGGAATGGATCAAAGATCATTGGCTGAAAGCAAGGACAATAAATATATCACAAATTTTAAAAGGGATAAATTCCAGGGTCTTACAGAAATGCATGACCTGGTCCTGGACTTAGGAGAAACAGATCCCCGGGAAAACCTCTATTTGTTTCTAAATGGATGGATCTTCCCAACAGATGCAAGTATAAATGTGGCACTATCTCAAAGTAAC
Organism: uncultured Cyclobacteriaceae bacterium; assembly: GCA_965365715.1. Taxonomy (GTDB): domain Bacteria; phylum Bacteroidota; class Bacteroidia; order Cytophagales; family Cyclobacteriaceae; genus JAGTVG01. The sequence continues at coordinate 3,232 of CBDUCT010000353.1, forward strand.
GGCTACAAGGTAAAACCCCCTTTCCTGCAGGCAACCAACAGCAAGGGGGAATGGATAACCATCATTGATGATATAGGCTTTCCATCCGGAAAAGATAAAACAGTAGTGGTTGATTTAAGTGGCAAATTTCCGGATCCTTCCAACTCAAAGATCCGCATCCGGACCAATATGGAAATATACTGGGATCATATTTTTTACTCTAATGAATCGGTTTATGAAGAAACGGCATTAAATTCCCTGAACATTGATCGAGCGGATTTACATTATCGGGGCTTTTCAGCTACATACCGTAAAGGGGGCCGGTACGGACCTTTCTGGTTTGATTATTCCCGGGTTACGAAAAAGCCAAAATGGCGTGATCTCACTGGGAAATATACAAAATATGGGGATGTTAAATCCCTGATCAGGGCCGCGGAAAGTTATTATGTAGTTATGAATGCCGGAGATGAATTATCCCTTTCCTTTAATGCGGAGGATTTGCCTGAAGTACCTCCGGGGTGGAAAAGAGACTTTATTATTTACAGCGTCGGCTGGGTGAAGGATGGAGACCTGAATACAGCCCGGGGCAACACAGCCGGCCCGTATCCCTATCATGGTATGACATCCTACCCGTATTCAAAGGAAAGTACAAGCCTTTTATCTGATGATTTTTTGGAGTATTTTAATGCCTATAATACCCGCGAAGTAGGAAATGAGGCTTTTAGACATGAAATACGGAATTATAGGGAATAAAATACGGACATGTATTTTCCGGATGAGAGAAAGGATATACCGAAATATGATCACCTTAATTCTGATGGGAATATTACCAGCTATACTTATGGCTGAAACACCTCCCGGTCAAAATACGCAGAAGTCACAAAAGGCTGAGAAATTATTTACCCTTTTAAATCCTGACCTAACGAATATATATTTCAATAATGAGCTGGTGGACAAGGAGTAACATAGCATTTTACTCT
>CBDUCT010000354.1:0-4187 GCA_965365715.1 uncultured Cyclobacteriaceae bacterium
GTAGGAATCTATTATTTTGAAAATCCTGTTCAGCCCGAGGCCTTTAAATCCGTTTTTCATAGTCTCTGGTGGGCGGTAATTACCTTAACAACGGTAGGATATGGGGATATGATCCCAATAACAGTAGGGGGGAAGGTTTTTACCTTCATAATTTTGATGATTGGATTAGCGATAGTGGCTGTTCCCACCGGATTGATAACATCAGCCATTTCACGGACCAAGGAATATGATGAGGAATCATAAATGCAGTTTCACTTATTATAAATCCGGAATTAATAAGGAGGGAATCCTAAAGAATTTCAGAGGATTTCTAATTAATTCATATCGATTTTCTAAAACTGATCCCTAGATCTTTAAGCAGGTTTTCAGATAGCTCCCAGAGCCTTTTACCATTTTCCGGATCGCCGGTCTTTTCATCCATTTCCTTGCGTTCCATCATAAAGAAGTAATCCAGCGTTTTTCCATCCAGGTCTTTGCCGGCCGCTAGGTATACAACAGGTACAGCGGCTTTTTCCGGAGAGTTAAAGAATATTCCGAAAACTACCTTTAACAGGGGGTGAAAGAACTTCGGGGCTTCTCTGGCAATATTGGAATTGACCGGCCCGGGACAAAGAGAGAAGACTGAGAATTTGGTGCTGCTCTGATTGAGCCTCCGGGATAATTCATTGACGAAGGTAGTCAGCAGCAATTTATAATACCCATATAATTCAACGGTTTTTTTTATCCCATAATCTTTATATTTTCCAAAATTCTCCCAGTCATAGACTTTGGGATTTCGATGGCTTTCGGAAGATACGATAATAATCCGGGGCAGGCTTTCTCCATCTGTAATAAAAATATCTTCATCCAGCAGCCAGCGGATCAGCAGAAACTTAGCCAGGTAGTTCACCATAAACATTTCTTCAAGGCCCTGTTTCGTTTTCCGGCTTATCCTGGGAACTATAGCCGCATTGCAAATAAGCATGTTCAGCCTCGTATTCCGCTCTTTTAATTTCTGAACAAGCCCATTAATCGATTCTATATCTGACAGATCAACATGAATCATATCTACTTTGTCCGATCCACTAATACGACGGATCTCCTCACCTTTCTCCGGGATCCCGCTTCTGACGGCCATGATCACCCGGGCACCTCTTTTGGCCAGGTCCATGACAGTGGCATATCCAAGACCTGAGCTAGATCCTGTGACCATAATGGTCATATCATCCAGACGATCAGAATCGCTTAAGTGCACATCCTTTTTCTGCTTTTTGAAAAGGTCGGAAATCCCCTTTATAGTGGCTTTTAAAGGACTGTCATAAGATCCGCTTTTCTTTTTATTCATAGTTTGACCTGTCTTTTAGCTTGTTAAAATATTCCAAATATTCATTATAGTGGGAGGAGATCATCTCCTGGCTAATTCCAAAGTCATTTAAACTGTATTTATGCGCCCCGTATTTACCCTTACTGTTCTTTTTATCTGCCAGGGTGAGTTGATCCTCAAGTTTCTGATCCATGGGCCTTCCTTTTCTTAAATAAATATCCTTCAGGATTTTAATTGGATCTGCAATAAACTCATCGTATTGAATATCAATGAACTTATCAGGATCATGAACGGATTTCCTGAATTTCATGGCCTTATCAAGCATATACCTGGTCTTGTTCATCCAATGCTTTTTAATGTCATCAATGCTTACATGATCGCTGAATATAGCCTGTCCGTGGGCCAGCATACTTAAAAAAGAGGGTATGCAGGACTCCAGGACCCGGTGTGTCCATAAAAAATTCACATTCCCATAAGATGTGTCAATAACATCTAAAAACTCCAGGTGGTGCGGGGATTTAAGGACCCAGTATTTCCCGGGCCTCTGCCACTGTAGTAACTTCAGGAGCTTTGCGCCATATAAATAAGCCAGGGTTTGATCCGTTTTTTCCAGCCAGGCGGCATAAGAGGGTACATGCATGGTTGCTTCCGGCGTAGTGCTCAGGAAAGAAACATCGAGTAGTAAAATGTCCTCCTCCTGTGCCTGGTGTTCCACCGGGTGTATGGCAAAGAATCCAGGGGCCATATATTTGAGGGCCTTTTCACTGGTTTTTGCAAAAGCAATACGCTTATCTTTTCCATTAACAGGAGGGGAAGGATTTAAGGCTTCCCAGCTTAACAGCGATCTGGTATCCGGATCTGCAGCCAGAAGTCTTTGTAATTTGGTGGTTCCTGTTCTTTGAAGGCCTGCGATCATAAACACAGGATAAAGAGCTTGGTCCAGAATTTCCGGTTTCTTTCTGAACCACCACTCGGCTTTTAATCTCGTTGTGAGCAGGTTGACCAGCCTTTGTTTTGTGATAAACCTTCCGATCGGATGCAGATTGGCTTCTTCATTGATGGATTGAATAAGCCTTTCAAGAGGTTCATCCCAGAAATCTTTACCCAGGTCTTTTAATCCAGTGCTTTTCCTGGCTGAACGGATAAGATCATCCTTCTCCAGCCTGATTTTCCATCCCAATGGATAGGTGATTTTCCAAGTCTGGTTCAGACCATTGAACCAGAATGGCATTTTTTTAAAATCAGACGCGTGAATCGTAGATCCCATATTGCTTTATGCCAATTCAGATATTTTTACCACTTTACATGTAGGTTCTACCGGATCTACGCCATCAGCCAGCCTGTACCAACGCCAGCACATCGTCCCTTCAGAATGCCCACAGGTAGAAAGCCAGTTTGGATTGTCGGTATGTTTATGACTTACCACTATTTTCAGTGAACCGTCTTTTTCTTTTTTAGCACTGTGTTTATTGATGCAAATGGGGAAATACCTGTAATCAAGAGATTCCATCCAGTAATTATTCAGCTGGAAATTCCAGGTGTCACATTCTGGCGGCATGACTTTTATAACAAGGGCTTCGTCTTCTGAAAGTTTCCAGTGGCTGTGATGATAGATGATATTTGCATCTCCACCAGCTGCGTTGGAAACCTCAGGATCAAATATGGGTAATTTATTGGTATGTTTCTGAAATCCTTTTGCCCATTTTGCAAATAGAAATGGCGCCCCGGCCACAAATAATGCAGCTGTTCTCAATCCTTCATCAACTTGTTCCGGGGTGATCGGATCAGGAAACTTTTTACCATCAATGACCTCAATTCTGGCATCAATTGGTGATTCCTTTTCCCTGTCGAGGTATGTCTGGCGAACCATCAGAAGGGATGTGTCATCTTCAATTTTTAACCAGTTATCGCCCTTAGGTTGCTTACTCAAAATAATCTCAAAATTTCCATCCTCATCGGTTTTCAGTTCAAAATGTTCAAGCACCCCACAGGGTGATAGTCCACCTGTGGTGCCATAATTCCCATTTTGTGTGAAAAAGCCCACATAATGAATAGTATTTCTTTTGCCAGTTATTCTGTATTCATATTTTCCGTTGATCTGGGCGTTGAGGTAATGGTTGTCCGGGTTATCAGCGCCCAGTTTTACCGTTTCATGTACCATCCTGTTGAGGGAAGGGAAAGCGGGATCGTTGTGTTCCACATAGGCCTCTAGGCCGGCCCTTACAAGCCTTGATAAGTAACGGATGCCTTCTGCCTGTTGAAAAGCATCCCGTGGAGTGCCAGGATAAGCCAGTGCGGCACCCGCGGCTTTCAGGTTATCGCAGAAATCGACCCAGGCCTTGCCACTTACAATACGTTGTCTGGTGATATCAGCTTCGGTTTTCCCTGAAATGCGAATAAATGTGTTTCTTACACGCCGGAACAAGTTTAAAAAACTAAAAATAAACTGCTGCATGAATTCATTTTTTATATTGATTCAACCAAGAAAAGATTCAAAATTGTATATTGTCAAAATAACCGGACTAAATTGTAGATTAAAGCACAAACATACAAATTCCGAGACTAAGTAATTAAGCATCTATACATGGATGGATTTAAAAAACGATATGGAGACTGGGGGTTAGTCGCAGGAGCGGCAGAAGGATTGGGCGCAGCATTTTGTACAGTTCTGGCAGGCAGGGGATTGAATATTATTATGGTGGATGTGGATAAAGAGAAAATGGATATAACCGCCTTGGAACTGGAATCTAGCTTTGGGATTGTAACCATAAGAATTGTAGCTGATCTATCAAAAGGGGAAAATATAGAGGACATTGTATATAGAATGGAAGAGCTTGGTTGCCGGTTAATGATTTATAATGCGGCTTATGGGCCTGTGAAGGGA
>CBDUCT010000355.1:0-4175 GCA_965365715.1 uncultured Cyclobacteriaceae bacterium
AACGCTCCGTTCAAGTAACTAAAAGACCTGTATGTTATCAACATCAAGTTCAATCTTCTTCCTGCGATCATCTGCACCAGCCGATAACATTGGGACAGACTGCTTCAGTTGCTCATAATCAGATCTTCGTGCTGAAGGACCGGTAGGAATTCCTGTTATTAAAGAGATGGCTTTTGCCAGGCGTTTCTCTTCTGTATCACCCAGTTGTGAAAAATATCCATCCCCAACTGGGTAATCTGGGAACATGCCATCTTTATAATCGGTTTCATTATTAATATTCGCTGTCTTTAGCACAATCGGTTGAATTGCCCAATCATAAGACCTCTCCTCGTCATGCAAGGTCATAGAAGCAGTATATTTCCCGTGTGTAGTATCACCTATTAAAGTAACATCCATATATGGCCTCAACCCATTGATAACTAATTCGCTGGCTGAAGCTGAACTGCCTGATACTATAACATATAATCTATCCAGATTAATATTCTGCGCAGCATCTAAAAACCTGATGATTAAATTTGAAGATTCATCTCCTTGCTCCTCTCTCCAGTAGTTATCTAGAAAATCATTCCAGATATATTTGACAAATATCTCTTCATTACCAGCAACTTGTTGTGGCGCTATAAGGCTTGCTAACAAAGTTGCGGTACCAACTGACCCCCCTGGATTATATCTTAAATCAAGAACCAATTCATTTACAGCATTTGATTTAAATCTGGAGAATACATTATTCAAATCAGATGAAAGGGAAGAAGTAAATCTGTTATAAACTAAATATCCGATATTTCTTCCTTCAAGGAAATAAACTGTGTCTAACAATATGGGATCTTCCTGCATAACAACCGGAACGATGTATATCTCATTTTCATTAGATACCACCTCATCATCAATTAAATCAGCAAACCCAACCTCATAAGGTTCGTTACTGAACAACAATTCGCGGTAATTTAGGGTATCAAGTAAAATCCCATTAATTCTATTGAAAACATCACCCCTTTTAATACCCTTAATTTTAGCAGGTGAATCTTTGATAACATATTCAACTATCCCATATACATCTTTAGTACCTGATTTTCGGAACAATTTATACTCATGCCCATATACCTTGCTTATTCCCTGCAATTTATTAACCAGGTCATTATAGTTATCGGTGATAAAAGACCATCTATCTTCTTCTGAATATTTTAGATCATGGAAGTATGCTATTGGGTCAGGTTGTACATTGGGATCTAGATCTACAGGCATATTTTCCCGCCACAAATAATAGGTATTCATATTATCCCAGATAAAGTTGTTGACGGATTTGATTTCATCTGGAATATCCAGACCGGGGACAACCTCTTCCTTTGAACAGGCCTGGAAAAGTGTAACTGCAAGAAATAAAATTAAGAATAGCCGACTATAAGTTGTTATTAACTGTTTTTTTTGATTCAAACGCTCCACCTTATTCTCCTCTTTATTAACCTAACTATTATTTGATTACAAAAATACAGATTTACTGTAACCTATATATATTAAATACTTAACGAATAAATCAATAATTTGTTAACCACAAAAATTCTAAATGATAAATTTAGAGTAAGACTTTCGAAAAGAAGAATAATAATCCGGGCATAATTATGGATTATTCAAAAGGCAGATAATCCTTCCGGGTAAAGCAAGTATCGAGAACTTCCGTTTGAAGCATGTCCTGAGTGTTTATGATTGTATAGAATTCCTCGAGACAGTTTACACATTCCTTTTTGGAAAACTTAGGCAAATATTCATTACTATTAATGACCTCCATAAACTGGGGTTTCATCATATTAAAATATTCAACTATTTCATTAAGCTTTTCATCAGATAGGCACATCCCTTTGAATATTTTTTTCTTGGCAAGATATTCATCAGGAACCCCGGCTGGCTTTGTGTAATCAGCATCAACAAATTCAGAGTAGTCAAAATCATAAGGAACGGCCATAGGTGCCAGGGTAGTATCTGTTGGATGCATAATATCTGTATTCTGCCCAGTTGTGTAAAACCAATCCGGATTCCCTATCATGAACTGAAACATCGAAACTTTTGCTTCATTATCAGGATCCAGGTCAAACGGGAAATGATGCTGCTTTTTAATTTCTGAATCATGTCTTTTGGCCACTTTTTCATCCTCTTCAATTAGAAACCCTATCTTTTCATAGAGTTTTTTATTCTTGGGGGTATTGATGTAGCGAACATTAACGAGTCTTACATTAAAACTCCAATCTGTTATAAGATTAAACATCTTATAGACTACATACTCTTTAATTACCTCCGGTTGATCCTGGCAGAATGTTACCATTTTAACTTTATCCTGGCCATCAAATAATGTGCCCTTAACTTCTTTCTTTTTAAAATTGAGCAATAATGGAGGAAATTTACAATATTTAGGATTTCTCCTGAATTGTCCCCTGGCTTTAATTCTCAATGGTATTTCTACCTTATTATCTTCTTCACCGTAGAACATTTTTGCTTCATAGTACTCGGCCTCACCCCCTTTCACAGAGTCTTCATACCACCTGGTATCCATAATTCCTTTAAAATCCGAATAAAGTTCAATATTTAGTAGATCATCTGACCTGAACAAACTATCCAGACCAGATTGTCCAAATAAATTTGATGCTGCCCCGAATACAATGGATATAACGACTAAGGTTCCTGAGATGAATGGATTCAATTTCCCTTTGGAAAGATTGGTTGTGTTCATGCTTTAATTCTGATATCAATAGATCATTAATCTTTAAATATAATAATTATATGATAAATAATAATTGAATTGACAATCCATTATAAATCGGCAAGTATTTTCTCAGGTGCTTGTATAATGAAATATTGATGACATGTTCTTTTTTAAGCAGATTAAACAGGTCTTAATTGAATTGATAAAAAAATCTAAATTGACAAACAAGTTTACAAATTCAAAAAGTAAACTATAACCTTTGAATTGTCATGCCTCCGTCAATCATTATTACCTGACCTGTACTGTAAGGCATATCTCCTTCAGCTAAAGAGGCCACAGCTTTGCCCACATCATCCGGAGTCCCCCACCTCGGGAAAACACAAAGGCCATCTTCCAACAGCGCGTCGTACTTTTCCTTAACGCCAGCGGTCATATCAGTTTGGATAAGTCCGGGACGGACTTCGAATACGGGGATATCAAATTCACCCAATCGAACAGCAAATAATTGGGTCATCATAGTGATACCAGCCTTAGATATGCAATATTCACCACGATTAACGGACGCCACCGTAGCAGAAACCGAAGAAACGTTTATAATGCTCGACTTGAATTCCGGGTCGTCATCCTTTAGTTCAATCAACCAGTTTGCCACAGCTTGCGTCAGGAAATAAGGCCCTCGAAGGTTTATTCCCATCACCTCATCATAGCTTGATTCCGAAGTTTCCAGTATATCCTTTCTTTCTTTTGGGGCAATACCTGCATTATTTATAAGTACATTCAACTGACCGTACATTTCTTTTACGGATCTAACTATTTCCTCCCTATCATCTGAGTTCCCAATATTGCCCTGGCAATATAAAACCTCAACGCCAGTTTTTTCCAGACTTTCCAGGATGGGCTTCACTGAATTCTCATCACGCACCCCGTTGATCGCCAGGGAATATCCTCTTGATGCCAGATTCTTTGCTATTCCCAGACCAATACCTCTGGTACCGCCCGTAATCAATGCTACTTTTTTCATTTTTATTTAAGTTCAGGAATATCCACCCAAGCTTTTTTCCTCCAACTTTCATAACCCAGTTTTGCCAGCTGAACACCTTTTGCTCCTTCCAACAGGTTCCAGGGAAAAGGCTCATCATCATATACATGCTTTAAAAACAATTCCCATTCTGCTTTAAAAGCATTTTCAAATGGTTGCTGCTCAGGAATTTTAGTCCAGTTTTCAAAAAAATCAATTGGTTGAGGAATATCCGGGTTCCAAACCGGTTTGGGTGTTGCATTATAATGCTGAATATAACATTCTCTTAAACCTGCTACAGCAGATCCCAAAGTTCCGTCAACCTGAATTGTAAGAAGGTCCTCTCGCCTGACCCTTGTGCACCAGGATGAATTAAACTGTGCCACAACTCCATTTTCTAATTGAAAAGTCGCATATGCGGCATCATCCGCTGTACTTTTGTATACACTGCCCGATTCGTCAACT
>CBDUCT010000356.1:0-4173 GCA_965365715.1 uncultured Cyclobacteriaceae bacterium
AATTATAGGGAAAACGGTAGACAATCCTGCCCCGACAATACCCAGGATCAGGATAAATGCCGCAACTTTACCGCCTAAGGGTTCGAATAGCTGTATCATCTCAACCGTAGTGTCCAGCGAAAGGTCCATTACAAAAAGGGTGCCGGCTGAAACGGCCATAATGATACCACTTAGTAACAGCATCATCGTAGAGGAGACAAATGCATCCTTTTTTTCATCCCTTAAATTGTTGATCGTCCATCCTTTTTCTACTACTACTGTACTCCGGACAATAAAAACGGCAGCTGAACATGTGGTCCCGGCCATCGCGGCAATCAACTGCAGGGCACCTTTCTCCTGGGGAATACTGGGTATCATTCCTCTGGCTATGGCCCCGAAATCCGGTTTCACAAGAAAGAAAACGAGTATAAAACAAAGCCCCATAAGGATCACAAAAAAAGTAAGAATCTTCTCAAAGACCTTATACTTTCCAAACCATAACAAGGCATATAATCCGATAACCAGTATCACAGTTATCCGGAAAGCATCGGCACTTCCCCAGCCCATCAGGCGGATACCTTCCTTGATAAGATCAACTACGATTCCCATTACACCCATAACAGCAAGTAATTCACCCGTTATCAGGGCAATTAAAATATATATTGAAAGTACCGGTCCGATTAAAAAATTCTTTCTAATATTATATAATGCCGTTTTTCCCGTAACCAGGGTCACCTGTCCATAGGCAATCATCAGGATATATGTAAAAATCGCTGAAAGGATCAGCGCCCAGAAAAGTGTCATCCCGTAATTGGCTCCTGCCTTGGCCATGGTAGTTATACTACCCGTTCCAATATTATACCCGATAAGGAACAAACCAGGACCTACGGCTGAAAGGGCTATTAATATCTTTCGTTTCATCTGTTTAAAATTATTTATTCCGTTGATATACTACTTCACCTTTCAGAATGGTTTGCTGAATAATAATTTCACCATCTTCAATAGTAAACAAAATCAAATCCGCCCTGAATCCCTCTTTAAGCATACCCCGGTCATTTAGGTTATAGACCTTTGCTGGGGTTGCTGTAGCCATCATGATCGATTCTTCCAGGCTGCATCCTGCCATACCCATCATATTCTTTACACCTGTCCTTACTGGGAAGGAGGCTCCTGCAAGCACATTTTGAGCCGGGTATTTTAACATCCCATCTTCTGTCATCACCACTTCTTTTCCATTCCAGCTGTAAGTACCAGCAGGCATACCAGCCAATTCCGTAGCATCTGAAACCAGCATCAGGTTTTCAGGACCTTTTACTTTAAAGAACACGCGCAGTTCTTCCTTTCTCAGGTGATGCCCGTCAGCTATGATGCTGGGTGTTAAAAGATCATTTGAAAGCTGCGGCCAAATAGGATTATCATGCCGGTGTATCGTATTAGCGCATCCGTTACCAAGATGGGTAGATACCCGTGCACCCAAATTAACCGCCTCTTCCACCTGGTCGGCCGTTGCATTATGATGGGCCAGGGAAATGCCTATCCCCAGATCCCGGCATTTCTTAATGAACTCCATGGCTCCATTTACCTCCGGGGCCACCCCTACCTGGATAATCTTACCATCTGCGGCTTGGTAAAAACCTGAAAATTCTTCCCAATCCGGCAACCGGACCCATTCTTTTGCATGGGCTCCCCTATAACCGTCTAGCGGCGATATATATGGCCCTTCAAGAAAATACCCCGGGATGGAATTTGATAATCTGGGATTGTCGTTAAGCGCAAGAGTTAAAATTTTCAAGTTCCCTGTGATCAATTCAGATGGATTGGTGATAATGGTCGGGAAAAATGTAGTTACCCCTTCATGCCACATGGCCTGGGTTAATGCAATTATTTTCTCCCCCGTCAATCCTTCTCTGTTGAAACTCACGGATGCATATCCATTTACCTGGGTATCGATCAGGCCAGGTGCCACATATATCTTCTTTTCTTTTTTCTTCCCAAGGTCTATGGTATTAATACGATCAATAAGTCCATCCCTTACCGAGATCTCCACCTTGGTGTTGTGATCCGGTAAATATCCTGATATCGTGGTATTTTGAGCATTTGAATTTAAACTTAACATGAACAGAAAATATAGTACAAACAAATATGATTGAATGGTTTTAATAATCTTTGGTCTCATAATTTATTTTTTTTGATGTGGTAGATCAATAGTGAACACCGTTCCTTTATCTATTTCAGATTCAAATTTGACACGTCCTCCATGCTGAAGAATTACGAATTTTGAAAAGCTTAATCCAATGCCAGAGCCAGTATCCCTTGTTGAGAAAAAAGGAATAAAGATCTTCTTCCGGTTCTCCTGAATAATACCTTTCCCATTATCCTGAACTTCTATTGTTATTCTGGAATCATTTTCTGAACATATTACTTCTATTCGGGCCCCTGGTCGATCTTCAAGTGCATACATGCTGTTAGTTAGCAGATTGATCAGGACCTGAGACATTAATTGCCGATCACAATATAATGTCAGATCTTCCGGCATAACATTTAAAGAAAGTGAAATTTTTCTATTTTCAAAATCAGCTGTTAAAAGGGATATTACCGAATTACATAAATCTTTCAGAGAGACTTCAGAAAACTCGGGATGAGGAATATCGGTAAGCTTTCGATAAGCATCCACGAACTTCAGTATCCCTTCTGTTCTGTTTTTAATGGTATATACTGAAGACCTGATGTCCTTAATATTATCCTTAGTTATCTCCTCAGGATTCTTCTGCTGGCCATTCTGCTTCTCTATCAGCATTAATATTGTATCTGTCAATGAAGTAAGTGGTGTGGCTGAATTCATGATCTCATGGGTCAATATACGGATCAGTTTATACCATGCCTCAATTTCCTTTTGTTCAATTTCATCCTGAATATCGTAAAAAGTAATGACCCTACAGTATTTCTCCAACAGTATCAGGGTATGGTTATAAACTGATAGCTGTTGTGTGCCTGACTCATTCCCCAATTCAACAAGCTTTCTTCCATTTTCCACCATATCCTCCACCTGTGTGGTAAAGTCTTTATTTTGTTTCTTTATATAATTCCAATCTTTTGTACGTTCGATATTCAGGAAATCAATAGCCGATTGATTTATTAGTAAAACCTCAGAATCTTCATTGAAGGCAATTATTCCAAAACTGATCTTATCGATAATGGCCTGCAATAACATAAATTGTGATTCTTTTTCAATTTTCACCTTATTAAATGCAGTAATGACCTCCCTGAATGAATCTGCCAGGTCACGGAAATCCCTGCCCAATTTATCATCTGAAAAATTCACAGATACATCCCCGTATTTAATGGCCAGTATGAACTTTGTCAATTCCTTATTTGACCTCCGGGCAAAACGTATCATCTCAATCATTAATAAAAATATTATGAACCCCACTATTAACTGTGAAAAAAAATACTCAGGTTTTGGAAAGATCATCCCGAATATCAGGCTCATTAATACAAGCAGTATTACTCTGATGATAATATATATCGTGAACCGGTCCATTAAATACCAAATTTTTCCATTTTCCTGTATAATGTCGCCCGGGTGATGCCCAATTCACCTGCGACCTTTGACAGGTTCCCCTTGTTTTTTTGTACAGATCTTTCAATCATAACCTTTTCCATATCCTCAAGGGTTACAGGCTCTTCAGAATCCTGACTTAGTGTGCCTTCACCTGCGAGAATACCTTGATCTTCAATATGTTCTCCATTTGAAAGAATTACAGCTTTTTCCATAGTATGTTGAAGTTCTCTTACATTGCCGGGCCATATGTAGGAGGACATTTTTTTCAATAGTGAGTGATCTATCTTCAGACCCTTTTTATTGTACTTATGACTATATAATTTCAGTTAATGTCTTGCCAATAAAGGGATATCTTCCTGCCGGTCCTTTAGTGAAGGGACCCGGATCTCCACAGTATTTATCCTGTATAACAAATCCATTCGGAATTCAGGCTTTTCTTTATCGGCCATCGAATACAAAGGCATATTGGTGGCACAGATCAACCTGGCATCAATTTTTATATCCTTATTGGAACCAACACGTTTAATGAGCTTGCCTTGTATCGCTGTTAACAACTTGGCCTGCAGCGGCAGGGATAAATTTCCTATCTCATCAAGAAAAACGGTGCCACCTGATGCAATTTCCAGTAATCC